>CAZPED010000148.1:0-7514 GCA_964585335.1 uncultured Planctomycetaceae bacterium
GCTGGCCGCCGTGCTGCTAGGGGCCGTGATGATTCTGGCCCTGCGCGACGCGCGGACTTCGACCGTGCACGTTCCCCCGGGCCGTAGCGAGGTGGTGTTCTGGCATTTTTGGGGCGGCAAGGATCGTCCCGTGGTCGAGCAGATCGTCGAGCGCTTCAATGCCAGCCAGGACGAATTCTTCGTGCGGCCAATTGCCATGCCGGGAAACAACCTGGACCTCAAGTTCTTTTTGAGCGTGGCCGGTAACGATCCGCCCGACGTGCTCAACCAGGACGACCCGATCGTGGCCGATTGGGCACATCGTGGCGCGCTGGTGCCGCTCGAAGAGCTGGCTTCGGCCGAGGAGCTGGCCGGACTTTCCGAGTGGTTGTTCCCAGCGGCCCGCGAAATTGGCAGTTACGGCGGCCAGATGTATGCCCTGTGCAATGGTTTGGACATCCGCGCGCTTTACTACGACCAAACAATTCTGGACGAGTTCGGCTTGTCGCCGCCGCGCACACTGGAAGAGCTCGACCATGCGGCGCGAGCGATTACGCCTCCCGAGTCGCCGGCGCCGCGGGCCCGTTATGGCTTTCTGCCCGACCCGCGACGCATCTGGTCGTGGGGCGTGGTATTTGGCGGCCGGTTTTACGATGACCAGCAGCGCCGCGTGACGGCCGACAGCGCGCCCGTTGTGGCGGCGCTCGATTGGATGGCCTCGTACAGCCGCTGGTACGGCGCCGACCAGGTGGCGCGGTTCCGCAAAGGAGACCAGGCTCTCCCCGGCGCGGCCTTTCCGCTGCTCGAAGGGCGCTACGCCATGATCATGGACGGCCAGTGGCGCGTGGCCGAGATCGCCGCGGTCGAACAGGCGGCTCGGGCTCGCGGCGAAACGCCGCACCGCATTGGCGTGGTGCCGCTGCCGCCGCCCGCCGCAGGATTGCGCGATGCCGGCTGGGTGAACGGCAACTTCTTCATCGTGCCGCGGGGGGCCAAGAATCCGCGCGGCGCCTGGGCTTTCATGAAGTTCTGGAGCGGCGTGGGCGGGCACGAGGCCGATGCCGCGGCGGCCTGCGCCGCGGGCGGTTGGATTCCCGCCAGCGCGCGCGTCGTCGAGCATCCCACGTTTCAAGACTATCTGAACCGCTATCCGTTGTTTGCCGAGTTCGTGCGTCTGGCGGGCAGCCCGCACCAGCGGCCGACGCCCGTGATTGCCGGCGCGCAGTTTCTTCAGGACGAAGTGATTCGCGCGGCCGAGGACGCGATGTTCAAAAGCGTGCCGGCCGCGGCGGCGCTCGAAAATGCCACGCGCCGGGTTCAAGCCCGCCTGGAGGTCGAGCCATGAGGCGCAAGCCATCGTCGCTGTTGGCTCATGGAGCGCTGTTGGCCGCCGCGCTGCTGTTCGCGGCGCCGCTGGCCTGGATGGTGCTCACCTCGCTCAAACCGGCCGAACAGCTCTTGTCCGATCCGCATAGCTTCTGGCCGCGCGAGTGGCGCTGGTCGAACTACGTGGACGCCGTGACCACGATGCCCTACGTTCGCTACCTGCGCAATTCGCTCGTGCTGTGCGGGCTGAGCGTGCTGGGAAACTTGGCCAGTTGCTCGCTGGCGGCCTATGGCTTTGCCATGCTCCGCTGGCCGTTCCGCCGGGCATTGTTCGGCGTGCTGATTGCCACGATGCTGCTGCCCTGGCACGTGACGATGATTCCCAAGTTTCTGCTGTTGCGCGAGCTGGGGCTGTACAACTCGCTGGCTGCGCTGGTGCTGCCCACCTACCTGGGCGACGCGTTCTCGATCTTCCTGCTGCGGCAGTTCTTTTTGACGATCCCCGACGAGCTGTGCGAGGCTGCCCGTCTCGATGGCTGCAGCGAGTGGGGAATCTACTGGCGTATCGTGTTGCCCCTGGCGCGCCCGGCGCTGGCCACCGTGGCGTTGTTCCAGTTCATTGCCGCCTGGAACGATTTCAACGGGCCGCTCTTGTATTTGAACGATCCGGAGCGGTTTCCGCTGGCTTACGGGCTCGAACAGTTCGTCAGTTCGTATTCGAGCCAGACGAACCTGTTGATGGCGGCGGCCGTGCTGTTCACGCTGCCCACGGTCGTGCTGTTCTTCCTGGCCCAGCGAACGTTCATACGTGGCGTTGCCACCACGGGGCTGAAGAGCTGAGCAAGCCCGGCAGCGACCGGCGCGCAGGCCAAGCCGTAGTTGTAAGAGCTGAGCAGAAAACGCTGCGGGGCCGAGCGCGCAAGATAGCGCGCGGCCGCTGGCCCCGAGGGGTGCGAGCGGTTATTTCTTGCGATGACGAATCTTCGAGCGCATGCGCCGTTTCTTGCGTCCGAGTTTCCGCCGTCCTTTTCCCGTCTTCTTCGTACCCACAAACGACTCCGTGGAGCAATGCGCGCTAAAAGGAAGAAAGTCTGCGCTGCCCTGACAGACCGCGAGCGGCCGGCAGCGAACTAGAGATTCTACCATCCTACCTAGATTGCAAGCAAGCCCGAGTTTGCCGGCTCGCACGGGGTCCAAAAAGCCCTCGCAAACAACACTAAACGGCCCGCCCGCTAGCCGCGCTCGTGCGCCGAAGTCTCTCGTGGGGCATCCATTTCGGCCAGTAATTGCCGCCGCGCGGCTTGCGAGAGCACTACCACGAGCACCAGCGTTGCCAACAATCCCCCGGCGTAAAGGCCAAGCTGCCAAGTGCTCAGGGCCTCGCTGCGCTCCCACTCGGCCAGACTCGCCAGGGTCGAGCCCGCATAGACGTAAGCCGTGGTGATCGGCAACATACCCAGCCAACTGGCCCAAAGAAACACGCCCAGGCGCACGTTCGACAGCCCCAGTACGTAACTCAGTGCTCCCGAGGGCAACACCGGCGATAGTCGGGCCAGCAGCACGAAGTGGAAGCCGCGGCGGCCGACGGCGTCGTGCAGGGCTTTTGCAAGCGGCCAGCGCGCCAGGTACGGTTGCGACCTACGATGCAACCAGCCGCGGCCAATCAAAAAGGCCGCCAGCGCGCCGACCGTGCCGCCCAGCGATGCCGTGACGAGCCCGCCACTTAGCCCAAACAAGAAACCAGCGCCGACCGAGAGCACCGCGCTGGGAACCAGCAGCGGAATGACCACGACGTATGCGCCGATCCAGGCGAGCGGTGCCCAGCGGCCCAGGGCGAGCGTCCCGTCGGCCAGCCACTGCGCAGCGTCGTTCGCCGACGTTTGGGGAGCAAAAGGTGGCAGGATCATCAGCAGCGCCAAAGCCAAGAGCGGAAGCGCCACGCGCATTGCAGACCAGATGACTCGCCGGTAGTGCCTTTCGAACGACAGCGACCCATGATCGCACCTCACGCGCGGCGCGCCTAGTCAATACAGTCGGCGCGCCACGTCGCTACTGGGCGCAGCGCTGCAATGGGTCTGCCGCTAGGCGGGATCCTCCGACCCTGTGATTTCGGCAATTGTCAGCGAGTTCTCCTCGTCCAAGTCCAGCAGTTCTTCCCACCCGCTGGATTCGAGCGATGCGAGCACCGCGGCACGCACCTGAGCGGCCAACGGGTCGTCCGGCGCGAGTTTCACCGTCAAGTCACTGGGAATGCGCGTCGAGATCGCCGCCGTCGGTGTTGCCGATATGGAAAGACTGAGCGCCGCGACAACAGTGCTCGCGGTGGCTTCTGGGGCATCGCCGCTGGTGGCTGGTACCGCGGGGGGCGACCCGATGTTCACGAAGACGACCGCCGTTCCCACGTTGCTCGGATGATTGCGCGCCAGCAAGGCGTCGGTCACGTTGACGACGCCGTCGCGGTTGTAGTCGTGCAGGCTGGTCGCGGGAATGTTATCGAACTGGCCGTGGGGGTTGTTGCGCGCGGCGAGTTCGTCCGTTGCGTTTACCGTGGCTTGAGTTGCCGTGTCGCCGGCTCCCGAGTCGGCCCGGGCATTACCGAAAAAGAAAATGTCCGAGGCGGCCAGTCCGGTGTTGAGGTTATTGCCGCCGGCGGCGTCGCTGCCGCGCACCACCACTTCGAGCCACTTGTCCAGGATGGCGCCGTCGGCCCAGGTGATCTCCACGCGATCGGAACCGCCGGTGCCGGCGCCCGCGCGCACCGTCACCGTCGCGGGGGCCGGGGCCGTGGACCAACCGCTAGGCGCGTTGTTGTTGCCCACTTTGAACGTGAAATCGGCGGCCGACAGCGTGCCATGCGTGCCGGCCAGATCGATCATGATGCCGTTGATGCCCTTGGAATAGCTCGTGACGTTGGCAAACGTGGCGGCGCCACTGCCCGGCAGATAGGCGGCCTTGTCGGCGGCGATTGCCGCATCGTCGCTGGAGTTGGCCGCGGCGTTTTGGCCGTCGTACTTCGAGTTGTTGTAAAACACGTGCCGATCAATGACCGTCGAGACGAACGTCCGCGAGATGCGATACACTTCGCCCGGGCCGCCGCGGGCCAGATAGTACAAGTTTCCGGCGGCATCGACTTTCAGATCCACCGGACCGCCGGTCGTAAGATTGCTGGCAAAGGCCGTCGATGTGTCGGGTGTGGTCAGCGAACCAGGATTAGCCGGGTCGAATACCCGGATGAAGTTTGCACCCACGTCGGCAAAGAAGTATTTGCCGGCGTATGCCGCGCCGAACTGGCTGCTTGCCGGATAGAACGCTCCGCCGGTAATCGCCACGCCAGCCGGCGTCGGCGCGCTGCTGCTGTGGTCGTAAGCCATCAGCGGATCGTGATAGTTGGCCCACGGTGGCGGCGGCGATTCAAAACCTTCCCAGAGCGGCGACGTGCTGCCGGCCCAGCCGTAGTTGGCACCCGCGATCCCCTCGTTAATCTCTTCCCACTGGCTTTCGCCCACGTCGTTGATGAACATGCGGCCGGTGCCGGGTTGGAACGAAAACGTGAAGGGGTTGCGCAGACCCAGCGCCCAGACCGCTCCTTGCCAGTCGCTGCTGCTGCCGGCGTAAAAGGGGTTGTCGCTGGGGTTCGTGCCGTCGGCATTCAGGCGCAGCATCTTGCCGAAGGGCGTGGTCAGAATCTGCGAGACGTCGGCCGATTGCGGCGTGACGTCGTAGTTGTGGTCGCCCACGGCGACGTAGAGCTTACCGTCGGGGCCGAAATGAATCGCTCCGCCGTTATGATTCGTGTCGCCGTCGGTGGCCGGATTGTTGTCTTCGTCCTCGGGTGGCAAGTCGCGCAGCACCAGCTCGCTGCCCAGCGTGGGCGTCAGCGTGCCGGCGCCGGTTACGGTAAAGCGGCTGATGCGATTATTGGCCGGGTCGGTCGAACTGGTGCGCGGCGTGGTGTAATACAAATACACATAGTCGGTGTTCGGGCCGGCGCCGTCGTAGCTCGAAGGAAAGGCAATGCCGAGCAGTCCCCGTTCGCCGGCCGAGTCGACCGTCAGCGACAAGGCCGTTTGGGTCGTGCCGTCGGCGCGCACGAGTTTCGCGGCGCCCCCTTGTTCGAGCACCCAGAGCTGGCCGGTCGGCGAAATCTCCATTGCCGTCGGGCTCGACAGATTGCTGCCCGTCGTGACCAGCGTCTCAGTGAAACCGGCTGGCAGCGTGGTCAGCGCCAACCGATCTTCCAAGGCTTCGGTCGCCAGCTTGCGATGGCGATTCGACGAAAGACGCGATGATTGAGGGCGCACAATACTCGGCCAGGATCGATGGTGGCGCATCGCTGGGAGTCTCCTCTGCTGGCTTGCCCCACAAGCCCGCTGTCGAGAGCTTGATCGATTTAGCCCGATCTGTCCAGCGCCGGGCTCGCCGCGCTGAAGCCGCTGGTCACGCAGCAAATCGAGGGCCAACGCCGTTTCGGCCAACAGCCGTTGGTTTGCTGCGCGCCGGGCGCACAGCCTGGTCGGCCGGCGAGCGGCGCTCAGCTAGCGAGGTGCGGTCAGCGCGGTCGATCGCGGCAAGCTTTGCGGAGGCGGTCCGGTCTCCGCCGAACCGGCTCGCCACGTCGTCAGCAGCGCCCGGCCCAAGGTCGCCGGCGCCAGCAGGCCGCCGACGCCAATTCGCCGCGCTCCGAAGGCCAGGATCGTTTCGGCCATCACCGGGTCTTTGGCTGCGGCACTGAAGAAGAGCTTCTCGAACAGCGAGAACTTTCGCCCTCGGGCATAACTGGCGATCGTGACGAAGTGGCTGCCCAGATGCCTGCGGTGCACCTTGATATATCGGCGTAGCGCGCGGTCGAGGCTGCCTTCGCCGCGCAACGCGGCCACGGTGCAGTCGACCAGCCACTCGGCCGATTGCAGCGCCCAACCGCAACCGACACCCCAGAACGGATCGGACGACAGCGCCGCATCGCCAACCAGCGCCAGCCCCGGACGGGGAGCGACTCGCAGCAGCATGGGCAGGTCGAGGGCGCCCAGCAAGTCGGATACGCGCTCGGCGCGGGACAGTTCGGGCCCATTCGGCAGCCCGGTGAAAAATCGTTCGAAGGCGGCCTCGCGATTCTCGCGGAACTCGGCAAGCTTGTCCTTGGTAATCCAGCAGCACAAGAGGGTGATGCCGTCGTCGTTCGGCAGGGCGTAGCCCGCGTCGGGGTCGAGCATCCAGAACTGAGAGTCGTTGCCCGAGGCCAGCGGCAGATTGCGGTAGTAGGCAAACGTTGCAAAGCGCTCGTTGGGTTCGGTGCGCAGCGGAATGTCGGCCAGTCGCGCGACCAGCGAATTGCGACCGTCGGCTCCGACGGTGAGTCGGGCGCCCAGGCGCCGCCGCTGTCCTTGGGCGTTGCGCACGACGGCGCCCACGTAGCGCGGGCCGTCACGTAGCAACTCCTCGACCGACCAGCCCAACAGCAGCGTCACTCCGGGCGTTTCGGCCGCAAGGCGCCGCGCCAGCGGGTCGAGCGTTTGCCGGCGAATGCTGTAGCCGTAAGTTTCGGGGCCGGCATGGGGGGCGTGGCGGATCCAGCCCCAACGCGTCCAGATTTCCATCCGCGATCGTACGCCGCCGGCCTCGTCGATGAGCGGCGCCAGTCCCAGCCGCTCGATGGTGCTCATCGCGCACGCCTGGATATAGTGCGTGCACATCCGCTTGTACCAGTCGACCGTCGCGTGTTGCTCGACCAGCGCCACCGAAAAGCCGGCTTGCGCATAGAGCCGCGCCGCGGCGCAGCCGGCTAGTCCGGCGCCCAGAACGACGACGTCAAATGGCTCGGCGCTCGACATAACCCCAGCGGCCCAGTGGGCCGCAAACTCCAAGGAGCAAGAATCAGGTGGCCTGGCGGGGTTCGTCGAGAATAAACTGGTGCTCGCGACGTTTCAAGCAAACCCATCCCTTCGAGCCCCGGCGAGGACTGGCCGCATGAGCCGTTCCCACTATTCCCAGCGATTGCTCTGGCATGGCATGCTCGTGTTCATCCTGGGGCTCGTTTCCGGCATGGTCATGATTGCCCCCGTGGCCGTGTACGAGAATCTGCGCATGGCGCTGTTGAGCCCCCTGGTCGGGGTGACGGCCGGCATGTTCCTGCTGCTGGTGGGGCTGGTTTGGCCAGGGTTGGGCCTCCAGTAGCCTGTCGGCGCGTCGGTTTGCTGGTTGGTGCTGTATGG
>CAZPED010000149.1:0-7481 GCA_964585335.1 uncultured Planctomycetaceae bacterium
GGCCCACCACCAGGCCGGCGCGCTGGAACTTGCCGAGCAGATCTACCGCCAGGTCCTGGCGGTAGAGCCGGGCCACGCGCAGGCGCTCCACCTGCTGGGACTGACGGCCGCACAGTCGGGGCATCTGGCCGCCGCCATCGATTTGCTGCAGCAGGCCATTCGCGCCGATCGCAATCAACCGGCCTTTCACGCCAATCTCGGCGAGGCCCTGCGTCAAGCGGGCCGGCTGGCCGAAGCCGAGACGACGCTGCGGCATTCGCTCAAGCTGGCCCCGCAAGCCGCCCAAACGCACGTTCAATTGGCCAGTGTGCTACGCGCGACCGGCCGGAGCGAGCTGGCGCTCGATCAGCTGCGCGAAGCCCTCAAGCTCAAGCCCGACGATGCAGCCGCGCGCACCCAGCTGGGACAACTCGCCTGGGAGCTAGGGCGTCCGGCCGACGCCGAGGCTTGTTTCCGCCGCGTGGTCCGCGATCAACCCGGCAGCGCGGCGGCACACTACCAGTTAGGAGCGTTCCTGCACGACCGGCAGCAGCCGGCCGAGGCCGAGACCTGCTATCGCGCGGCGCTGAACTTGCAACCCAACCACGCCGCGGCCTGGAACAACCTGGGCACATTGTGCAAGGACCAGAGCCAATGGGGCGAGGCAGAACAGTGCTTTCGCAGGGCGATCGCGGCGCAATCCAACTACGCCCCTGCCCTGGCCAACTTGGGCTTACTGCTTGAATCGCAAGGCCAGCTGGCCGAGGCAGCCGCAAGCTATCGTGCGGCGCTGGCCGCCAATCCTCAGGCGCTGCTGGCGGCGCACAGCCTGGCGGCAGTTTTGCAAAAGCAAGGCGACTCAGCGGGCGCCTCCGAATTCTATGCGACGGCGCTGCGCATTAATCCTCGGCATACTGTGTCGCGATTGGGACTGGCCATGGCTCACGAACAGAGCGGCCAGCTCGAGCAGGCCGTGGCCCAATGGGAACAAGTCGTGGCCGAGGATCCGACGTGTGCCGACGCTTACAACAACTTAAGCGTCGGCTGGAATGAACTAGGCGACCGCCAGCGGGCCGTGGCCTGCAGTCGCCAGGCAATTGCGTTGCAGCCCGCTCACCAGGCGGCTCGCGTCAACCTGGTTGTCACGCTTCTGGGCGCCGGGCAACTCGATGATGCCGTCGACGCGGCCCACGATGCGTTGCGCCGCGGCATTAGCAATGCCGATGTCTACGGCAACCTGGCCAATTGCTACCAGACGCGGGGCGAGCTCGACCTGGCCCTCGACGCGCACCGCCAGGCCGTCGCAGCCGATCCGTCCCACCCGCAGCAATTCAGCAACCTGCTCTACACGCTGAACTACCATCCCGGCGTAACGCTCCAGCAGCGCTTTGACGAGCATCGCCGGTGGGGCTTGCGCCATGCCGACCCCTTAACGGCCGCCGCTCCGCATCACGTCAATGATCGCTCGCCTGAGCGGCGGCTGCGAATCGGCTACGTTTCCGGGCATTTCCGCACGCACGCCGTTAATGCATTCGCCGAACCGATCCTGGCGTCGCACGACCACGCGAATTGCGAGATCTTCTGCTACGCCAATGGACCGCTGCGTGATGAAACCACGCAGCGATTACAGGGCTACGCCGACCATTGGCGCGACATTACGGGCCTGAGCGACGCGGCAGCCTGCGAGGCCATTCGTCGCGACCGCATCGACATTCTGGTCGATCTGGCCGGGCACATTGCCGGCAATCGGTTGCAGCTATTTGCCCGCAAGCCAGCGCCCGTGCAGGTAACGTACCTTGGCTATCAAAACACGACCGGCATGGCGGCGATGGACTATCGGTTGACCGACGCCCACGCCGACCCGCCTGGCCTGACCGATGCCTTCCACACCGAGCGACTGGTGCGGCTGCCCCGGACATTCTTCGTCTACCAACCCAGCGCGCAGGCGCCCGCGCTGACGGAACTGCCGGCAAGGCAAAACGGGTACGTGACCTTCGGTTCGTTTAATCACTTTGCCAAAGTCACGCCGCAAGTGCTCAACGTCTGGGCACAGGTGCTGGCCGCAGCGCCGCGCGCTCGGCTACGACTCTTGACGCATCCCTCGGCAGCCATCCACGATCGGGTCGTGGCCATCATGGCCGCGCACGGCGTCGCCGCCGACCGCGTCGAACTCGTGCCCAGGCGTCCCTACCTTGCCTACTTGGAGTTGATTTCCAGCGTCGATATTGCCCTCGATACGTTTCCGTTCAATGGGCACACCACGACGTGCGACTGTTTGTGGCAGGGAGTGCCCGTCGTAGCGCTGGTGGGCGATTGCTATGCCGCACGGTTTGGCTCCAGCGGACTGGCGGCGCTGGGGCTCGACCAACTCGTGGCCAACACGCCCGAGCAATACGTGGACATCGCCACTCAACTGGCTGCCGACCTCGCCGCTCTGAGCGAAATGCGCAAGAGCATGCGCAAGCGCATGGAGCAGTCGCCGTTGATGGACTACGTCGCTTTCGCGCAAGCGCTAGAAAACGAGTATCGACAGATGTGGCGCGCCTGGTGCGGTGCTGCCGCCCCAGCCAGTCATTCCGCGGAGTTACGAGGCTGAACGTGGCGACGATCGACGAAGCTCTGGCGCTAGGCATGCAGCATCATCAGGCCGGCCGACTGGCCGAAGCGGAGCGCATTTACCGACAAGTGCTGACCGTGCAGCCCAGTAACGCCCAGGCCTTGCACCTGCTGGGCATGCTCGCCTTGCAAGCACGTCAGTTCAACGTCGCGGTGCAATTGATCTCGCAGGCCATTCGGATTGATGGCAGTCAACCGGGCTTCCATGCCAACCTGGGCGAAGCCTACCGGCACTTGGGACAACCCGAGCCCGCTCTGGCCTGCTATCGCCAGGCAATTGCGGGCGGTCTCTGGCAAGTGCGGCGGATGCTGGGAGCATTACTCAGCGCTAACGGTCGAGCAGCCGAAGCCGAGACGCAGTTCCGTCAGTACTTGCAGCAGGCGCCTCAGGATGCCGACGCGCGCAGCCAACTGGGCCATGTATTGCACGACCAACAGAAACTGCCCGAGGCCGAAGCGTGCTTTCGCCAGGTCGTCGCAGCCAACGGCGGCGCGCTGGCTCACTACCACCTCGGCAGCGTGCTGCAATCGCAACGCCGGCACGACGAAGCCGCGCAATGCTATCGATCGGCTTTGGCACTCGACAATTCCCTGGCCGACGCGCATAACAACCTAGGCACAATACTCAAGGACCAACAAGCATTCGACGAGGCGGTCGCCCACTTTCAGGCCGCCCTACGGGCGCAGCCAGCCCATGCACCGGCGCTGACTAATTTGGCGCTCGTTTACGAGTCGCGCGGGCAGTACGATCTGGCGGCGCAGAACTACCGAGCGGCCGTGGCCGCCGATCCGCAATCGGCCGTCGCCCAGCACGGGTTGGGCGTGACCTATGAGAAGCTCGGCCAGAGCGAAGCGGCGCTCGCGTGCTATCAAGAGTCACTCAGGCTCGACCCCAGGTTTGTCTCGGCGTACTTCAGCATCAGCTACCTGTTTCAGTCGCAAGGCCGACTTGACCTGGCAGTCGAGTGGTGTCAACAGGCCTTGCGGATCGATCCCGGCAACGCGAACGTCTACAACAACCTGGGCGCGGCCTGGAACGAGCTTGGCAAACGCGACGACGCCATCGAGTGCTTTCGACGTGCCATCGCACTGGACCCTGCGCTGGCCGTGGCCCACAGCAATTTAGGCGTGGCCTTGCAGGCCCTGGGACGCTTGGACGAGGCGATTGCCAGTCACCAACAGGCCATCGCGCTGGAGCCGCGCAACGCTGGTTCGCACAGCAACCTGCTGTATGCGCTCAACTATCACCCCGATTGCAGCGCTGAAGAAATCTTTGCCGAACATCTTGTCTGGGGCCGTAATCATGCCGACCCGCTGACGGATCGGGCGGCGCCCCCCGCCAACGTGGCCGATAAAGGTCGGCGGCTGCGGATCGGTTACGTTTCGCCCCATTTCCACGCGCACGCGGTCAACTTTTTCAGCGAGCCGATTCTGACCTCGCACGATCATGCCGCTTTCGAAATCTACTGCTATGCCGACGTGCCGAGTCCAGACGAAACGACCCGCCGGCTGCAATCGGCAACCGATCATTGGCGCGACACCGCGCGTCTGAGCGACCAGCAACTGAGCGAGCAAATTCGCCACGACCAGATCGACATCCTGGTCGACCTGACGGGGCATATCAGCGGTGGCAAACGCATGCTGGTCTTTGCCCGCAAGCCGGCTCCCATTCAGGTCACCTACATCGGCTATCAGAACACGACCGGCATGCGGGCCGTGGATTACCGGCTGACGGACGAATATAGCGATCCGCCGGGGCTGACCGACGCGCTGCACACCGAGGCGCTGGTGCGGCTGCCCAGATCCTTTTTTTGCTACCAGCCGTCGACAAGCGCGCCCCGCGTGGTGCCTGCGCCCGCCGCCAGCAACGGCTACGTCACCTTTGCTTCGGTGAATAACTACACCAAGATCAATCGCGCGGTGCTGACGGCTTGGGCCGAGATTCTGCGACGGGTACCGCGCTCGCGACTACTGCTGCTCGGCGACATGGTCGATTCGCTGCGGGCCGACGTGAGCTCGTTCTGGCGCGCGGCCAACATCGACCTCGCGCGGGTTGAACTGGTAAACCGCATGCCCCGGCCGCAGTACCTCGAGCTCATCAATCGCGCCGACATTGCCCTCGATCCTTTTCCCTTCAACGGCCACACCACGACCTGCGACTGCCTTTGGCAGGGGGTGCCCGTCGTGACCCTTTCCGGGTCGACGTATGTTTCGCGATTTGGCGGCAGTGGACTGGCCACGCTTGGCCTCCAAGACTGGATTGCCACGAGCCGTGATGGCTATGTCGAAATTGCCACGGCCAAGGCCAGCGACTTGCTGAGCCTTGGGCAATTGCGAGCAACGCTGCGCGATCGGATGGCGGCATCGCCACTTCTCGATTTTCGCGGCTTCACCGAGCGGCTCGAAGACGCCTACCGCCAAATGTGGTCGCGGTGGTGCGATCGGCAACCGGCCGTACACTCACTCTTGCCCGGGCCACAGGCATGACCGACATCGCCGCCATGCTCGAGCGGGCAATCAATCTCCACCAGCAGGGTCAGCTTCCCGAGGCGGAGGCGATCTACCGGCAGATTCTGCAAGCCGAACCGAGCCATGCCGATGCGCTGTATCTACTCGGCCGGTTGGCGCATCAAACGGCACGCCTGCCTGAAGCGGTCGACCTGCTAGAGCGGGCCGTGGCCGCCGACCCGTCGGAAGCGACATTTCGCCATAGCCTGGGCGAAGCCTTGCGCGAGTCGGGGCGAGTGAGCGAAGCGTTGACCGCTTACCGCCAAGCGCTCAAGTTGAAACCCGATTACCCCATCGCCTGGCGAAACTTGGGCCGGGCGCTCGTGCAAGGCCATCGGCATGCTGAGGCGGAGCGTGCGCTGCGCGAAGCGCTACGGCTCGAGCCCCAATTTGCCGAATGTAAGTGCGACCTGGCCGGACTGCTGCGCGACCGCGGAGACTACGACGCCGCCCGCGCGCTCTACGACGAGGCCTTGCGACTGCGGCCTATCTTCCCCGAAGCACTGATCAATCTCGGCAATCTTTGGCGGTTGGCGGGCGACGCCAAGCAAGCCGTGGCCTGCTATCGGCGGGCAATCGATCAACATCCGCAGTCGGTGCTGGCCTATTTGAACTTGGCGGAAACGCTCCGCGAGCTCAAACAGGCGGACGAAGCGGTAACACTGCTCAAACGGGCGCTCGAATCATGCCCACATGCCGAACTGCTCGCTGCCGCACTGGCCGAATGTCGTCGCAGCGCCGGCGACGCGAGCGGGGCCGTATCCGCATGCACAGGGTTTCTGGCAGCCCATCCGCACGCAGCGGAGGTCTGGCAGGCGCTGGGAACGGCAGAGTTCGAATCTGGCAATTACGCTGACGCCGCAGCGGCCTTCGAACAGGTGGTGCGGCTGAATCCCACTTCGGCCCGCGCGCTGCTGAATCAGGGATACACGCTCGACGCGCTGGGGAAACTCAATCGCGCGATCGAGTGCTTTGAGGCCGCAGGCCGGCGCGGTGCCGACACGGCTGAAGTGCAGGGGGCCCTGGCGGCGGCCTGGACCCGCAAGCAACGGCCCGACCTGGCCCTCGTGCACGCCCGCCAGGCCTTGGCCGCGGCGCCCAACTCGGCCAAGGTCTACGGCAACCTGGCCAGCAGCTTGCACCTGTTGGCTCGCCATGGCGATGCCCTGGCGGCCTACCGCCGGGCGATCGAGTTGGACCCCGACAATCCGGTGCTGTACAGCAATCTGCTCTATGCGATGCACGCCATGCCCGAGGTGTCGCCCGAGCAATTGTTGGCCGAGCACCTTCGCTGGGGCGAGCGTTTTGCCGATCCGTTCACGGCGGCCGCGCTGCCGCACCCCGTAAGCGCCGAGCCCGAGAAGCGGCTGCGAATCGGCTACGTTTCGCCGTATTTCTGCGGTCACGCGGTCAATGCATTCGTCGAACCCATCCTGGCGTCCCACGACCATCGGCACTTCGAAGTGGTTTGCTACAGCGACGTTCGCGCGGCGGACGACACCACCGCGCGGCTGCAGTCGCTGGCCGATCAATGGCGACCGATTCACGGACGGTCCGACGAGGCCGTCGCGCAGTTGGTGCGGCGCGATGGCGTTGATATCCTCGTCGATTTGTCAGGTCATATTGGCGGTCACCGTCTATTGGCCTTTGCCCGCAAGCCGGCCCCCATCCAGGTCACGTACATCGGCTATCAAAACACCACCGGCATGCGGGCAATGGATTATCGGCTGACCGACGCCTATGCCGATCCGCCCGGCGAAACCGACCGGTTTTATGTCGAGAAGTTAGCCCGGCTGCCGGAATGTTTCTTTACGTATTTACCCGACCCCGCTGCGCCGTCTGTTGCCGACCTGCCGGCGACTCGCAACGGATACGTTACGTTTGGCTCGTTCAATAATTTCATGAAGCTGGCGTCCCCCATGCTCGAGTTGTGGGGACAGTTGCTGGCCGGCGTGCCCGAGTCGAGACTCGTCGTGCTCTCCTTCTCGGCCGAGGCCACGCGCGAGCGGATCGAGGCCGAGCTGACCCGGCACGGCGTCTCGCCACACCGTTTGCAATTGGTCGACCGGCTGGCCTACTTGGATTACCTGAAGCTGATTTCCAGTGTTGACATAGCACTCGATACGTTCCCATTCAACGGCCACACAACCGTCTGCGATGCCTTGTGGCAGGGGGTGCCCGTTATCGCCTTGGCCGGCAACACTTATGTTTCGCGATACGGCTCCGCTGCGCTCGAGGCCCTGGGGCTGCAATCGCTCATCGCCCACACCGGGATCGAATATCTTGAAATTGCCATGCGACTCGTGCAAGATACTGGCTGGCTCACACGTCTACGAAGCACGTTGCGTCTTCAGATGGCTGGCTCGCGGCTGCTGGAT
>CAZPED010000150.1:0-7474 GCA_964585335.1 uncultured Planctomycetaceae bacterium
GCGATCGCTCGGCTTGGCGTAGAGTTCCGCGGGAGCATCGCCAGGCGCCCGCAAGTACCAGGCCGGCGTGCGCAGGCCCCGGTCGTGTCGTGACAGCATGACGGCGCGGTCCGCATGCGCGAATGTTTCGCCAAGGAGCAGGGGCAACAGCGTGCTAGCATGGCCCGCGGCCAGCGAGCCACGGTCCAAGCCCAACCAATCGAGGAGCGTGCCGGGCAAGTCGGCGGGTTGCACCAGCGCCTGACTGCGCGCCAGCCGCCCCAACTCGTCGGGAAACCGCATCAGCCAGGCCAGCTGGGCCACTTCGCCGTAGAGGGCCTCGTCGCACGCGCCTACCCGGCGATGTTCGCCCAGCGGGTAACCACGCGCCGAGAGCATCGTCAATTGCGTCGACGAGGCGAGCTGCAATTCCTCCAAGCTATCGAGGAACTGCCCCAGCGATGTATCGAGAGCCGATATCTCGCCGGCATAAGCCTGGGTAATGCCCAGCAGTTCGTCGGGATCGACGTCGGCGTCGAGCCATTGCTCGGGGGGCAGCACCAGCGCCGGCGGCTCGGGGTCGTCCTCTTCGGCGTATTGATTGCGCAGGTCCAGCGGGGCATCCCAGGGACCGGCCATCGCCTGGCAGTGCAGCCAGAGCGCAAATGGTTGTGGGGCTTGCCGCAGCCAGTCGAGTGCCGTGGCCAGCAGCTGGCCGGTCCGCGTTTCCGCCACGCTAGGCGCCGTTGCGATGTCGGCCGATGGTTCGATCGCCTGGCGGTGTCGGAATGCGCCGGCCTCGCCGAGGGCGGCAACTTCGGCCGAGTCGGTGATCAGCGCCGTGTTCCACCCAGCGGCACCGAGCAATTCGGGCAAACTGGCCCCGGCGGGGCGGTGCGGTTGATGCGCCGCGTGAATGCCCGTCCAAAGCGAGCGATAGAGCGTCGGCAGCTGCGGGCAGTCGAGAAGCGCCTGGTCGAACAAAAACGACTGGCAGGCCAGGCGATCGAGCCGCCGGGTGCGGATCCAGCTGTTGCCGTAAGCGCCCAGCATGCCGCTGTGCAGGCGGTCGACAACCACGACAATCAGGTTCGGCCGCGTCACGCTCGGCTCTCGGCTGAAAAAGGGGACAAGCTCGCCATCGTCGAAACAACGTGATTGTATCGACGGCGGTGGCTTCTTGTCAGCCGTTGTCGCAGTAGTTCGCCAGAGCGCGTCGCTGGCGCCACCACTGGCTGGCGACTAGGCGCGGAAAGATCCAGGCGTCGCGCAAATAGCGCTTGAGCAATCGCCGCGGTTCGCTGGCCACGCGGTGCAGCCATTCGAGCCCGGTCTTGCGCATCCAGAGGGGCGCCCGCTGTTTTTCGCCGGCCAGAAAGTCGATGGTGGCGCCCACGCAGAGCGCGGCGTTAACGCGTAGCTGGTCGCGGTGGGCGTCGACCCAAAGCTCCTGCTTGGGCGCGCCCAAGCCAATGATCAGCAGGTCGGCCTGCGAGCGGTTGACGGCTTGTACGATTCGGTGGCATTCGTCGGCGTCGCGCTCGAAGCCCAGCGGTGGGCTATCGACGCCCACGACGTCCGAGCTCGGCCAGCGGGCCTCGATATTGTTGGCTGCCCGCACGGCCACGCCAGGGGCGGCGCCGAGCAAAAAGACGCGCAGCGGCCTGGTCGCGTTGGCGGCTGCGAGCACGGCGGGCACCAGGTCGCTGCCGGCCACACGCTCGGGCAGCGAATGGCCGAGCAACCGGCTGGCGGCCACGATCGGCATGCCGTCGGCCAGTACGAGCGCGGCATCGCGGTAGGCTTGTCGCAATTTGGCGTCGTGTTGCAGCAGCACCGCGTGGTCGACGTTTGGCGTCACCACGAAGCGGCACTGTCGCTCGTCGGCCGCGATCCAGGCCAGTACTTGCGCAACGGCCTGGTCGATCGTGAGCGGGTCGATTTCGCAGCCGAACAGCGGCACGCGCTCGGGCGAGCGCGATTCGGCCGCCATTTCCGTCAGTACATTGCTCATGCCAGCACCCGGCGATAGACGGCGGCCACGCCCGCGGCCATGCTGCGGTCGGAGAAGTGTTCGATTTGCCGCCGATGGGCTTGCTGGCGCAATTGCGACCAGTCGAGCTGCCCATCGAGGATGCGCTTGATCGCGCGGTACAGATCGATGGGGTCGTGGGGGTCGGCCAGCGAGCCTTCCAGGCCGTCGCGAATCGCCTCGGGCACGCCTTCGACGCGCGTGGCCACCAGGGGCACGCCGTGCGCCATGGCTTCGAGGATGACCATCGGCAGCCCCTCGCCAAACAGGCTGGGCAGCACGAACAGGTCCATCTGCGCCAGTTCGGCGGGCACGTCGCTGGTAAAGCCCACCCAGTCGATCGCGTCGGCAAGTTGCAACTCGTCGACCAAGTGCAAGATCTGCTGTTGATAGGACTCGTTTTCGAAAACGCCGACGGCGCGCAGGCGGCAGTCGTTACCGGCTTGTCGCAAGCCGGCCAGCGCCTGGAGCAGCACTTCGAGCCCCTTGCGCGGGCGGAACAGCGCCACGGCGCCCAAGATCCACGGCGCGGTGGGCTTGTTGCGCGGTGGCAGCGGTTCGACGATCGGCACGCCGTTGGGAACCACGGTAATGCGCGATTGCGGGATGCCCTGGCCGGCGGCGTAGGCCGCCAGGCTGGTCGAAACCGTGATCACCGCCGCGGCTCCCGTCAGACTGACGTTCTCGATAAAGGCGTTGCAGCGATCGGGCCAGCCGCGCGTCGAGTCGAGAGCCGTGGGACTATGGACGTGATGCGGCGGCGGCACGCGGGCAAGGGCCGCCGCAATGCGGCCGACCAGCGCTCCGCGGGGTGTGTGCGTATGCACGAGCTCGTAGCGCTCGCTCATGATCAGGCGGGCCATGCGGAATGCCGGGCGCAGATCGACGCGCCCGCGCATTGGCAAATCGACCAGTGGCGTGGATCGCGATTGGCGCGACGCCGCGAAGCGGCCCGGCTTTAAACAGCAGAAACCCACGTCGAAGCCGAACTGCGGCAGGTTGAGCGCGAGCAGATCTTGGACGCGTTCGGCCCCGGAGTAGTGCTCGCCGTTGATGACGTGCAGCACGCGCGTGGTGGGGGTGCGGCGGCCGAGCGGCTGCTCGTCGTGGGCTTGCCCCTGTGCCGACTCATCGGAAATAACCGTCGAGCTCAACATGGCAGTTCCGATGGTTCGTGGTGCGCCAAGATGCTTGCCTTGGCAAGCCTAGCCCACGATTGTCAGCCATGTGCGGCCGGGTGTGCGAAAGTTGCGCACATGCGCGGCGCCGTTGCGTTGGCCTGGTGAATTCGCCCCGACTAGTACGCGCCGCGGCCGCTGATGACGCTGGTGGGGGTTTTCGCCAGCAGCTCCAGGTCGGTGCCCAATCCCTGGTGTTTCAAGTACCACAGGTCCATTCGCACCCATTCCTCGAACTGGATTTCGCTCCGCCCGCTGATTTGCCACAGGCAGGTCAGCCCAGGCTTTACGGCCAGACGCCGCCGCTGCCAGGGTTCGTAGCGGGCCACTTCTTCGGGCACGGGAGGACGCGGACCGACCAGCGACATGCTGCCGCCCAGCACGTTGAACAATTGCGGCAATTCGTCAACGCTCGTCTTGCGCAGCCAGCGGCCGATGCGCGTAATGCGCGGGTCGCGGCGATTCTTGAAGATCGGACCATCTTTCTCGTTCGACACCAGGTGCTGCAGCCTGGCCGCGTCGAGCCGCATGGTGCGAAACTTGGCCATGCGAAACTTGCGGCCCAGGTAGCCCACGCGGTCTTGAAAGAACAGCGGGTGCCCCTTGGTGGTGATGGTCAGCACCAGCAGCGTCGCGAGCATCACGGGCGAGAGGACCACGATCAGCACGAGCGCGCCGACGATGTCGAAGATCCGCTTGGCCAGCAGGTAGCCGCGATTAAGGTTGCCCCGCGGCTCGATGAACGGTTCACCGCGGCGCAACTTCTCGAGCGCCAGCGACACTGGCTCTTCGGCCAGGGGCCGGATGGGCCGCGGCCCTTCGGCGACGTTGGCCGCTTCGGGCAGTAGCCCGGGTTGATCTTCGGTTATTGCCACTAACGATTCGGTGGTCGACATCGTCGAGTATCCTCTACCGGCCGTCGGTGCGCCGGAGCTTGCAGATAAATTCTAGATCTGGTTGCCGGCCACGCGCTGCAGGGCCTGCTTCACGGTCAGTTTGCCGCCCGGGCCTTTGGCCGCCGGCGCCTCGAAGGGCAGCGACCGCACTTCGGGCTCTGGGGCACTCCGGGCCGGTTCATTCACACGCACAGCGGCCAGCTCCACGCGCGGGGCGGGCACTTCGACGGGCGCCGCCGCCGGTTTGATCGGCGCCGGCGCGATGCTCAAAAACAGGATGCTGCACGCGATCAAAAGGCCGCCGCCAAAACCGGCTGCGACGATCGTCGTGCGGCCAGGGCCCACCGGCCGGTTGCCGGTGTCGGGCTTGCCGATCAGGCTGATCAAGCTGGCCGAGCGGGCCGCGGCCTGGCTGGCGCGGGCTTCGGCCAGGTCGTGCTCGACGGCTTTCAGCGTTTCGGCCCGGTTTTTCGTGGCCGTTACCAGATTCGAGTACTCGGCGCGCACCGAGGCCAGGCGGCTGAGCCGATCCTGGATCGCGGTGCTTTGTTTTTGCAGCGAGTTGACCCGGTCGGCATTGACGCGGTACTCAGCTTCGACGCCGCGGATGGCCACGGCAATTTCCTCGTTCAGCTGGTCGCGAATGGCCTGCTCGGCGGCGCGGGCGCCCTTGGCCAGCGGGTGTTCCTCGGACATGGTGCCCAGGGCCTGGCCGCTACGCAATTGTGCGTCGACCAAACCGTCGCGCAGCCGCGCCAGTGCCGGCTGGCTCTTGAGCAGCGTACTGGGAGTGGCCAAGAGCCGCGCGGGGTTCACCTGGGCTTCCTTGAGCAGCTTGAGCGACTCTTCGTTCTCGAGTTGTGCCGATTGGTACGAGCGCAACTCTTTTTCTAGCTCGATAGCGGTGCGCCGCAGGTCGCTGTCGCCCGAGGGCAGATCGTTCAGCATGCGCAGCTCGGCCAGGTCGCTGCCGACGCGTTGTTCGAGTTTGGCCAGCTCGCTGGTCGCCTTGTCGAGGTCGGCCTTGGCCAGGCTGACGGCCTTGCTCAGTTCGTCAATCGTGCTCCGGGCCTTGGTTTCGCGCAGTTCGCCAAAGCGGTTTTGCAATTGCTCGCCGAGCGCTTTGACCAGCGCTAGCGCGCGCTGGCGGTCGGTGCTTTGCGCCTTGAGGTAAAAGACCTCGGTTTTGCCGAACTCGGCTCCCTTGGGGGGCGTGACTTTGACGCTCGCTTGCAAGGCCTCGACGTCGGTATCGGTGGGCCAGGCGGCTGGATCGGCATAGTCGGCCGGCGGGCCAACTTGCGCCAGGGCGTCGTACAGCACGCCGCGGCTGCGGGCCAGTTCCAGAATCGTCTCCTGCGAAGTCTTCATTTCGTCGGCCTGCGCGAAGCGGCCGGGCCGCGCCAGGCGGTCGCCCGCTTCGTCGCGGACCACGATTGCTTGCGAGGCTTCCCACGACGTGGGGCGCACGAGCGCGTAGCCCAGGGCCAAGAGCGTGCAGACGATCACCGGCAGTGCCAGCCGCCAGGGATGACTCTTGATGGCCAGAAGTACGTCGTGCGGTCGAATCGTATGTGACATGAGCGGTTTCCTGGGTGCTCGTTTCCAAAGCATAGAGCGCCGTGATTGTGGGGTTGGTGCAAACTCAATGCCCAATTGTTCATCGGCGTAGCCACGGCGAGGGGGAACCTCGCGTGGTTGCCGGGAAATTCCCAGGCGCGGCCGGGTGCGCCCGCCAGCGATTTTCCGCGCACCGTTGGGGCGCCTAACGGCGGGACGTTGCGTTTTGGCAACAGAGGGTGGCAATTTCGCCGCGGACCGCCGCGGCCACAGTCCGGTTAGGGGGCGCTTTCCGGCTTGCTTATCACCAGGAGTAACCGAGAGTTGCTGTACCGCTAAACGCTGTGGACACTCTCGACGCCCGGGAGGAGTCCGCTGTCGTGCCGCTCGAACTCCAGCTTTGATTGACGACGTCACCCGGCTACGCGGCGCCCATGGCCACGATTTGCAAAATCCCCAGTGCTGCCTTGGTCGAGCGGCTAACCTCCGCCGCCGATCTGCTGCCGCTGCGCGCCCAGTGGAATCAGCTGGCCCGAGGCGTGCCGTTTCGCAGTTACGAATGGCTGGAAAGCTGGTGGCGCACCTACGGCAGCGACGGGCCCAAAGAGCTGTTCGTGCTGTGCGTGACCGACGACGATGGCCGGCTGTTGGGACTGGCGCCGTGGTTCAGCGAACGCGACCGATTGGGTCGCCGCGTCGTGCAGTTCCTGGGTTCAGGCGAAGTTTGCTCCGACTATCTGACCATTCTGGCCCGGCCCGGCCACGAGCCGCTGGTGGCCGAGACGCTGGCCGGCTGGATGACGCGCTCCGCGCAGCGCGACGCCTGCCAGCGTTGGGACGTGCTGCGGCTGGGCAGCGTTCACCCCTATGACGCCACGCTGCGACCGTTTGTCGATACGCTGGCGGAGCGGGGCTTGCTGGTGCGGCGCCGCGAGCGGCCCAGTTGCTGGCGCGTGGCGTTGCCGTCGTGCTGGGAAGAATACTTAGCCACGCTGTCGAAGTCGCACCGCAAACAAATCCGCCGCCTCGACCGCAAATACTTCGACGGCCACCGCGCTCACTTGCACATTGCGCAGACCAGCCAGCAGCTCGACTACGGACTCGAGGTGTTGCGCCGCTTGCACCAGCGCCGCCGCGAAAGCCTAGGCGATCGCGGCTGCTTCGCTTCGCCCCGGTTTGCCACCTTTCACGCCGAGACCGCGCTGCGCTTGCTGCGGGCCGGCCAGCTGCGGCTGGTGTGGCTCGACGTCGATGGCCGGACCGTGGCCGCCGAGTACCAGGTGCTGGGCGACGGCGTCGTCTACGCCTACCAGTCGGGAATCGAACCGGCGAGCCTGGTACACGAACCAGGACGATTGATCACGCTGGCCACGATCAAGCTGGCCATTGCCGAGGGGAGCCACGCGTTCGACTTTCTCCGCGGCGACGAAACCTACAAGGCCCACTGGCGCGCGCAGCCGCGGCCCACGCAAGAGGTGCGCGTGGCCGTCGACACGCCCAGCGAGCGGCTGCTTGGCCAGCTCTGGTCGGCCGGAGGCCGAGTGCGGTCGTGGCTGCGAGCCCGCGCGACGCGTTGCACGGCGGCCTGCTTTGCCCCCAGCGACTAGCGGGCTTCGTCTGTTTGAATTGAACCTGTACCGCGAAACCGTGATGATGACCGTACTAGCAACCCTCGAAACGACGAAACTTCGCGTCGCCTTGGCAGAGAGCGACCAGCTCGATGCCGCGCTGGCCGACCGTTGGTACGCGCTGGCCGGCGACGTGCCGTTTCGGACCTTTGCCTGGTGCGAAAGCTTGTGGCGGCACTACCGCTATCCGGGCTGGCACCA
>CAZPED010000151.1:0-7471 GCA_964585335.1 uncultured Planctomycetaceae bacterium
CGAGACCGCCGGATAGCAGGATGACAGCAGGCTGAGCCATATTGATTGAAAATCGTTTGCCGGCCGCTTCGCCAGGCCGAGAAACCGTGCCCCATCGGCCGACCGACTGGCCATGATCCTTCCATCATGCCACAATGGGTGTTTTGGTGAAAGGACAGGCAAAATGGCCGACAATTTCCGCGATATTCTCGAAACGTTTGCGAATCAGCATCCTGAGCGGGATTACACCATCGAGATCCGCTGCCCGGAGTTTACGAGCGTTTGCCCCAAGACCGGCCAGCCCGACTTTGGCGTGCTGACGTTTACCTATGTGCCCGAGGCCCGCTGCGTCGAGCTCAAGAGCCTGAAGCTGTATTTGCAACGGTTCCGCAACGAGGGCATTTTCTACGAGAACGTCACCAACCGCATTCTCGACGACCTGGTCGCCGTGCTGGCGCCCCGGCGCATGACGTTGCACGCGGCCTTCACGCCGCGCGGGGGCATTTCCACCACGGTGACGGTCACCCACGAGGCGCCGGCTGGGCGTTCGTAGCCGTGGCCGTCCTGCTCTAGGTCGGCCGACGAGCAGCTACGGCTGGTTGACCTCGTGCACCCGGCGGCGGAGCGATTCCATCAGAATCGGGGCAATATTCGGCCCGCAGCTGTTCCCTTCGCCGTACTGGGCTTCATTCTTGCCGTAGGCGAATGGCGCTTTCTCGTCCCATTGCCGCTTGGGAATGATATAGCCGAGCTCGTCATTGGCCAGCCCGACCATCAAGAACTTCTGGCCCAGCAGTTCGACGATCGACGGCTCGGCGGGTGCATCGGGGTAATCGGCCCCGGCGTCCGTCGGATCCTGCGTCTTACCGTAAACCAGCTCGGGATACAGCTCGCCGGGAATGGCGGCCAGGTTTAGCTGGCCAAGCTTCAGGTAGCCCACCTCGGTGACACCGGCGGGAATCTCCTTCGGATTATCGCGCTCGATCGTTTCGCCGAGTTCCTCGGGGTTGCCGGTCCACTTGCGCCCCTCGCGCTTGAGCACGCCCATCATCCGCGCGGCCCGATACAGGGGGTTTTCCAGCGGCACGCTGATCGGCCGGGCCGAAACGGCAATCGGCGCCAGTTTCAGCGGCTTTGCGCCGTCAACCGCCTTGGCCGCCAGCCGGGCCACGTCCACGCCATAACGCTCCGCATATTCGAACGAGCCGTCTTCGAGCGGCGAGCCGTCGGCCCGCTTGTACAAGTCGCGCGGCGGCGCCATCAGTCCGCCCACGGCGCCCGAGAAATAAATCACGGGGCAGCCGTACTGCTTCTCGAGCTCCCGAATCGTGTAATAAGGAAAGTCGGCCGTGATTTCGGTGTTGCGGCTGGCCAGGGCTTCGGGATGGCAGGTCCAGTTCACCAGCAAGCAACTGGGCTTCTGCCCGGCGTCAAAGCGAACGACACGCAGCACGCCGTCCTTGACCTGCGGCTGGCGGCTGTCGCGCAGCAGTGTCTCGTCCTCGGCGGTGCCGTAGCGGGCCGTCACCCGCTCGGCCGCGGCATTGGCCGACTCGATGGCTTTGACCGTCTGCGCGACCAGATGTTCGAGGTAGTCGGCATCGACGCCCGACTTGAATGGCGAGGAGCCCCACAGGCCTACGGTGTCGGGGCCTTCATGGTTGTGCGTGCTGGCAACCATCACGTAGTCGTAGCCCTTCAGACGCGAGCGGATCTCTTGCACCGTCGGGTACTGCAAACCCACCACGTCGACAGCCGCCAAGGCCACGCGCTTCGTTCCGTCGGAAAGCACGATGGCCCGGGCGTAGAGCGGGTCGTGAATGCCCGTCGCTTTGCGGTTCTGGCCGTAACCGGCAATGAACACCGGCTTGCCGCCCACCTGGGGCGTGACGTCGGTCTGGCCGTAACCGACCGACAGGTCGTCGGCGGCCGGAGCGGCAGCCACCAGGGCCAACAACAAAGGTAACAGGGCGACGACGGCGCGGACGGGCAACAAAACCATGAAAAACAGCCTCTTGGGGGTAAACGTCGAAAGGGTGTGGGCGAGAATGAGCGGTTGGTCGAGCCCCGGGGATGGGCCGGAACGCCGGCGGCGCCTTGCCAGCGAGGCACGCCGGCTCGGGGGGGGCGCGTTTCCAGTGTAACTCGGGGTCGCGGGGCTTTCCTAGGTCCTTACCAGCGCCGGTCCCCCTTGGTTTCAACGACTGGCCGCTAACGGCCCACGGGGGGCGTTCGCCCTTGTTTCCTCGGGGTTTGAGCCCTACAATCCCCGCGCATCCGTGCCGACTCACGCCCCGGGGGGCCTAGCCCAATGATTACGAAAAAGGTACTGCTCGACGTCGATCCGGGCATCGACGACGCGGTAGCACTGTGCCTGGCACTATTCAACCCGCAGCTGGAAGTCGTGGCCGCCACGGCCGTGGGGGGGAACGTCTCGCCGGAGCAGTCCACGCGCAATGTTCAGGCAGTGATCGAGCAGCTCGACCCACCCCGCTGGCCGCGAATTGGTGTTGCTTCGCTGCCCGAAATGGGTCTGCCCACCCGTAACGTTCAGCTGCACGGCGCCGACGGCCTGGGGGGCGCCAATTTTGCCGTCAGCGAGTTGCAAAATCGCCACCCCTCGGAAAAAGTGATTTGCGACGAAGTTCGTGCCGCCCCCGGCGAACTGACCATCATCGCCCTCGGCCCCTTGACGAACGTGGCCCGGGCCCTCGTGCGCGAGCCGTCGCTGGCCGGGCAGATTGGGCAACTCGTGATCATGGGGGGCACGCTGGCCGGACCGGGCAACATTACGCCGGCCGCCGAGTTCAACATCTACTGCGATCCCGAGGCCGCCCGGCAGGTCTTCCGCTCGTCGGTCACTAAAACACTGATTCCGATCGACATAACGGGCCAGGTGTCGTTCGGCTACGACTTGCTGGACCAGTTGCCGGACGAAACCACCCGGGCCGGAAAATTCCTGCGCAAAGTGCTGCCGCACTTGTTCCGCTCGTACCGCAACGAGCTGGGTTACGAAGACATTCGGTTGAACGACGCGGCGGCCTTCGTGGCCGCGCTGCATCCTGAATTGTTCGAAATCGAATTGTCGGCCGTCGACATCGAGCTGTCCGGCGAACTGACCACGGGCATGACCGTGTTCGATCGGCGGCGACTGCGCGAATGGCGCACGAACGTGGCCGTGGCCACGAAGGTCGACGTGGCCGGCGTGCGCGATTGCGTGCTCCGCGGCATTGCCGCGGCGGGCGCTTGCGCCTGACGGACGCTCCCGCCGTTAAGGCCTACTTCGCGCCGACGTCGGCCCGATTCGCGGGCATGCTGCCGACCTTGATGCTCAGCCTGAGGGGCTTGTGGTCGCGATAGACCAGGATCGGAATTTCACGGCCAACCTCGGTCAACTTGACCAGATTGATCAGGTGGCTGTCGTTGTCGACGCCGACGCCGCCGTATTCCAGGATCACGTCCCCCGACTGCAGCTTGGCCGCCGAGGCGGGCGAGTTGGGCTGCACGTCGGTTACCCGCGCGCCGCGCAAATGCTGCAAGCCGACTTTCGTGGCGCTCGCCAGATCGAACTTGCTGTCGAGGCTCACTCCCATGAAAGCCCGCACCACGGTGTTGTGTTCGACCAGTTGCCGGGCAACGCTGATAGCCAGGTTGATGGGAATCGAGAAGCCGATGCCCTCGTTGCCGCCGCTGCTGCTGGCAATCGCCGTGTTCATGCCAATCACTTCGCCGCGCAGGTTGATCAGCGGGCCGCCGCTATTGCCGGGATTGATGGCCGCGTCGGTTTGAATGAAGTGCTGGTACTTGACCCCCTCGCCGAGTTTCAGGTCCCAGCGGCCCGTCGCGCTAACGATGCCAAAGGTGATCGAATGGCTGAGACCAAAGGGGCTGCCCACGGCGAGCACGAAGTCGCCGATTTCGACCTCGTCGCTGTTACCCAACCGCGAGGCCACCAGGTTCGGCAGGTCGACCGCCATGACGGCAATGTCGGTTTCGATGTCGCTCCAAACGCGGCTGGGCGTGGTGAGCCGGCCATCGGCGAAGCGAATCTTGATGTTCTGCTCCTTGGCGGCCTTGATGACGTGGCCGTTGGTGAGAATGTAATTGTGGCCGCCCAATCGAACCACGTAGCCGGAGCCCGCCTCTTCGATGTGCGTGGTTTTGCCGCGGAACTGCAGGCTGGCGACGTCGGTTTTTTCGGCCTCGATGTGGACGACCGTCGGCCGCACCAGCTTGATGACGGTCTTCAGCGCGTTGCTCTGCCGCTCGAGCGCGGTCACTTCGCGGGCCAGCGACTCGTAGAGCTTGGCGCGCGTGGCTTCCAGGCGATGAAAGTCCTCGGTCTCGTCCTGGGCCAGTGCCGGCCCGGCGAAGAGACTGATCAGTGTCGCGCAGCCCAGCGCCAGGCAAGCGCAGCGAATCCGGAAGCAATGCATCCCAGGGCTCCACAGCGAGATAGCGCCCAGCCAAAACGGCCGCAGGCGCTGATTGTGTTACGATAAGACCACGCGGAGCGCTTGGCAACCGCCAATTTGCCGTGCCAGCAACCGGCCGGCGGCGGCAAAAAAAAGCACCGGTGGATCCTCTGGATACCCCCGGTGCTTTCAATGTTATCAGCGGTCGTCGGCAAGGCCGGTTCGACTAGACGTCGATCTCGATATCGTTGATCGAAACGTCGGAGTCTCCGCCATGGTCGAGCACGCGACCCCAGTCGGCATCGCCGCCGCTGTGGCGGCCAAACCGCTCGCTCTCGCGCTGGCAGTTGATGCACAGCGTGGCGTAAGGCAAGGCGTTGAGGCGGGCCATCGGAATCTGGCAGCTGCAGCCTTCGCAAACGCCGTACTGGCCTTCGCGCATCCGCTGCAGGGCGTTCTCGATGCTCGCCAATTCACGGCTTTCCACTTCGGCCAGTTGCGAGCTGATCTCGTCCTGGGCCGAATCCAAAGCCGCGTCGACGACGTCCCCAGCTGCCTGCGCCCGCAGTTCTTTGAGGAGACTCAAGTCGCCGGCCAGCGCCGTACGCAGCGCGTCGCGACGCATAATCAAAATCTGGCGCATGCTGAGGATTGCATCTTTGCGTGCCATTTCCTTCACCTTCTTTGTCCGTTCGAGCCGCGGTTAGAGGAGAACCCTCTCGAAGACCGCATCGAATCGAGATGTGCTGAGAGTTGGACTGAGTAACCGCCTGTTCCGTCGGCCGCCGCTGGAGTGCCGCAACCAAAATATAGTACGCACCAATATTCATAAGGGTCACGAAATTTTGCGCGTTTTCCACCGGCTCGGCTTTTGGGGGTCAGGCATTCTTGGCTGACCCTGACAAAAGTCAAGTAATTCGCGGCAGAAAACGGCAAAGCTTCGCCGGCAGTTGCCTAGCGCACATCGGCCGCCAGACCTCGGCGGCCGGGCGGACAATTGGGTTCTTCCCAGCGGTCCAAAGCCCTTTTCAGCCTGGGTGCCACGGGGCCCGTTGTCGCTATCGGATAATCGGCATAACCGGCAAGGATATGCAGCCGTTTTTGACAAATCGGCAAATCTTCCGCAGGGGCTGCTAGCAACGGAAACCCCGCCGTTTGACCGGTTTTGGCCCGTAACCTAAATCTCCTCTGAACGTTCCGGCGTGAGGAGCCCAGGTCATCGGAAGCCTGGGCGCCGGACGCGAAGTGCCCCGCCGCTGGCAGGAATACATCCATGGTGGTTTTGGCCGAGAACCGCGTATCGCACCGCACCCTAAGGTCGCCGGGCGGCGCACTCTGTCTGGAAATCGTCGGTACGCAGCGGCAAGGTCAACGCGTACGCTTGGCGGCAGCCAAGTGCACCATCGGCTCGGCCAACGGCTGCACCTTGCGACTCCGCGCGGCCGGCGTTCGCCCGGTTCACTGCCTGATCCTTCGCGGCGCGCACGGCACCGTGGCCCGCTGCTGGTCGCCCGACACGCGACTCAACGGACGAGCCTTCCACGATGAACTGCTCACGCCCGGCGACACCTTGTCGCTGGGGCCCATCCAGCTTGCGGTGGTCGAGCTGGGCGAACCGCTGGCCGCGCCCAGGCAGTTGGAGCCGCTCGCCGACGAAGCCAGGCCGGTCGCCAAGACCACGGCCGCTAGCCGGGCCCGCAAACTGTTGGCGCTGGCCCGCGATTGGCGGCAGCAAACGCGCGAGCTCGGCGGCCGTATCGAACAACTCGTGGCCGAACGAGAGTCGCTCCAGGCCGACCGCCAAAGGCTCGGCACCGCACTGACCGAGCTCGAAGTCGCCAGGCAACAAGCCGCGCAGCACCCGGTCGAGACCGCCTCGAACACTCAACAGGAACAGGCCCTGCGGGAAGAACACGAGCGGATCGAAACGCAGCGGCAAGCCCTGCTGGCCGAACGACACGAGTGGGAAGCGCGACAGACGCGGCTCGAACAGGAACTGCTGGCCCGCCAGCAACAGCACCGCCAGGCCGAACAAGAACTCGCGCGGGCGCAAGCAGCTTTTCAGCAAGCCCAGGCCAGGCAGTCAGCCGAATTGGCCGACGCTCAGGCGGCCATCGAGGCCGAGCGGAATGCCTGGCTGCAAGAGTCGGAACTCGAACGACAGCGCCTGCACGACCGCGAAATCCAGCACCGCAGCGCCGCGGCAGAGTTGGAAAGCCGACTGGCGCTGTTTGCCCAGGAACAACAAGCCTGGAGCGCCGCCCGGGCAAACGACGAGACGTTGCTCGAAGCCCGGTTGGCCGAACTCGATCGACGCCAGGCCGAAGTGACGGCCGCGGCGGAGCGATTGGACCACGAGCGGCAGCAGGTCGCCCAGCAACACCAGGCCGACCGCGCCGCGCTGGCCGAACGGGCCGCTGAACTTGAACATCAGCGAGGCGAACTCGAGCGCCAGCATGGCTTGCTGACGGGTCGCGAGGTCGAGCTGGCTGCCGCGCTGGCCGCCTTCGCCCAGCGAGAACAAGAATGGGAAACGCGGCAAGCCGCTCAGCCCGCATCGCGGCCCGAAACTGGTGAAACGCCCCGGGGTGAATTGACTGACGTGGCAGCGCTCGAGGCTATCGAGCGGCGTGCCCAGGCCCTCTGCGAGGCCGAAGCGGATTTGCGCGACCGCGAGGCGGATTTTTTGGCTCGCTGCGCTGAGGCAAACGCACATATCGATAAGGCGCGCCAGGAACTCGAAGCGCGGCGCTGCGAATTCGAAGACCAGGAACGCCAGGCGCGCGAGGAACTTCTGTGCGTGCGGCGGGAGTTCGAAAACCAGATTGCCGCGACGCGTGCCCAACTGGTCGCGGAACAAGCCGAGTGGGAGCAGCGCGCCGCGCAGCCGCTGGCCCAGCCGGTTGTAGCCCAACTTGTCGAGGCCGCGCCTTCGGCCGAGCTCTTCGAACGCGAGCAGTAGTTGTGCGAGCGCCAAGCCCAGCTCTTACAGCGCCACGCCGAGCTGGTGCGCGCCCGCGGGCAGCTCGCCGCCGGTCAGGCCGACGTGCAACAATCGCAGGCCACGCCCGACAGCC
>CAZPED010000152.1:0-7466 GCA_964585335.1 uncultured Planctomycetaceae bacterium
AGATTCGCAATCTGATCAAAATCGAGGCGGTTCGTGTCGCGCGTCACGCCATAACTGATGAAGTGATACAACATGCCGCTTACATTGAGCTTCATGCCGTGCGTCAGATGGCCACCGTGAGCCAGGTCGAGGCCGAGCACCGTGTCGCCCGGCTGGAGTGCAGTTAGATAAATTGCTGTGTTCGCCTGCGAGCCGCTGTGAGGCTGCACGTTGGCAAACTCGGCTCCAAAGAGTTGCTTGGCGCGATCGATCGCGAGTTGCTCAACTACATCGACAAACTCACAGCCGCCGTAATAGCGCCGGCCTGGGTACCCCTCGGCATACTTGTTGGTCAACACGCTGCCGACGGCCTGCATGACGGCCGGGCTGGTGTAGTTCTCGCTGGCGATCATTTCCAGGCCGTCCTGCTGCCGTTCGATTTCGGCGGCAATGGCGGACCAGACCTGGGGATCTTCTTCGGCGATGAAGTTCATGGCGGAAACCAAGCTCGCGGAGACGGGTAAGTGCGAAACTCGTATTGTCGGCTGTCGGGCAGGGGGCGTCAATTGCCCCCTCGGCCTGCTGCGGCCCTGTGGCTTGCAGCCCGGGCGCTCTATCGCTCAAGATGTGGCGAGTTTTACCTGGCCACCTCCACCATTTGCCGTGCACCGTGCGCGCGTGCCATCCATGCAGCCACTGACAGGCATCAAGGTCGTCTCGGTCGCGTTCAACCTGCCCGGCCCGGCGGCCGTTTCACAATTGACCGCCTGGGGCGCCGACGTCGTCAAGGTCGAACCGCCCACGGGCGACCCCATGGCGCATCATTGCCCCGCGCTCTACCAGCGGCTCACCTCGGGGCAGCGCGTGCTGCCGCTCGATCTGAAGCAGCCGGCGGATCGCCAACAACTCGATGCGTTGCTCGCCACAGCCGACTTGCTGGTCTCGTCCACGCTGCCCACGTCGCTCGAGCGGCTGGGATTGGACTGGACCGGCCTGCATGCGCGGCATCCGCGGCTGTGCCAGGTGGCGATCATCGGCTACCCGCCCCCCGATGAGGAGCTGACCGGTCACGATCTGACCTACCAGGCCAGCGTCGGGCTGTTGTCGCCGCCAACCATGCCGCTGACGCTGCTGGCAGACATGGCCGGCGCTCAAACCGCCGTCGCGCACGCGCTGGCCGTGCTGGCCGAGCGCGCTCGGCTGGGCACCGGCGTGCTGAGCCACGTGCCGATCGCCGCGGCGCTCGATTTTTTCACGCTACCGCTACGCTATGGACTGACCACGCCCGGCGCCCGCCTGGGGGGCGCGCTGCCGCAATACAACCTCTACCCAACCGCCTCGGGCTGGCTGGCCGTGGCCGCCCTCGAGCCCCAGTTCTGGGCCCGGCTGCAAGAGCTGCTCGCCCTGCGCGAGGGCACCTACGACGAACTCAAGTCGGTGCTGGCCACGCGCACTGCCGCCGAGTGGGAGGCCTGGGCCGCGGCCAACCGGCTACCGCTGGCCGCCGTGCAACTGCCGGGCGTCTGAGCGGCCGCCGCCAAAACGGGCCGCCGCGGTCCGCCGGGTATTGCGGCGCTGCGCCGGCCAGTACAATCACCAGTGCCGGGCGGGCCCTTTCACGTGTCGCCGCGACTCCGCGGAAGCCCTTTGGTAACTCGCCTGCGCACGCGAGCGATCGAGCGTCACATTCTTTTCTTCCAAGCGTTGTCAGCAAACACGAGGGCGGCTCATGCACGGCTTGATCATGGACTTCCAATTGACGATTCCCGCGCTCTTGCGGCGCGCCGAAGCGCTTCACTTCGATCGCGAGATCGTCACTCGCCTGGCCGACAAGTCGCTGCATCGCTACACCTACGGCCAAATGATCGGCCGCGCCAAACGCCTGGCCGTCGCCCTCAAGAAGCTGGGGGTCGAAAATAGCGATCGCGTCGCCACGTTCTGCTGGAACCACTACCAGCACCTCGAAGCCTATGTGGCCATTCCCTGCTGCGGCGCCGTGCTACACACCCTCAATCTGCGGCTGCACCCCAGCGACCTGACCTACATCGCCGGTCACGCGGGCGACAAGATCGTCATCGTCGACGAAGTGCTCTGGGACGTGTTCGACAAGTTCCGCGCGTCGGTCGACTTTAAGCACATCATCGTCGTCCGTCAGACCGACAAACCGCTTCCCCCCGGCACGCTCGACTACGAAGCCCTACTGGCCGACGCCGACGAAGCGCAATTCGAATACCTCGAACTCGACGAACGCCAGGCGGCGGCCATGTGTTACACCTCGGGCACCACCGGCATGCCCAAGGGCGTGCTGGCCTCGCACCGCGCCATCGTGCTCCACTCGATGGCCGGCGCCATGGTCGATACGCTGGGCGTCAGTGAGCTCGACTCCGTGATGGCCGTCGTGCCGATGTTCCACGCCAATGCCTGGGGCTTGCCCTACACCTGCATGCTGGTCGGCGCCAAGCAGGTGTTTCCCGGCCAGCACCTCGATCCGGCCAGCCTGCTCGACCTGCTCGTCAGCGAGCGCGTCACGATCACGGCCGGCGTGCCGACCATCTGGCTCGGCATGCTCCAGATTCTCGACGACAACCCCGGCAAGTACGACCTGTCGTGCCTGCGGGCAATCATGACCGGCGGTTCGGCCGCGCCGGTGAGCATGATTCGCGGCTATCAGGAACGGCACAACCTCCGCATCGTTCACTCCTGGGGCATGACCGAGCTCTGCCCGATCGGCACCATCGGCAGCATTCCGCACCGGCTGGCCGATGCCCCGGCCGACGAGCAATACGCCTTCCGCGCCAAGCAGGGGCGCCCCTGTGCGCTGGTCGAGGTGCGGGCCCGCAACGAAAGCGGCGAGGTCCCCTGGGATGGCCAGTCGATGGGCGAGCTCGAAGTGCGCGGCCCCTGGATCGCCAGCGGCTACTACAATCGGCCCGACGCCAGCACGTCGTTCACCGAAGACGGCTGGTTTCGCACCGGCGACATCGTGGCCATCGACCAGTACGGTTGCCTGCACCTGCAAGACCGCGCCAAGGACGTGATCAAGTCGGGGGGCGAGTGGATCAGTTCGGTAGCGCTCGAAAACGCCCTGATGGGGCACCCGGCCGTCGCCGAGGCGGCCGTCATTCCCGCGCTGCACCCCAAATGGGCCGAGCGCCCGCTGGCCATCGTCGTGCTGAAAAAGGAGCGCACAGCCACGCCCGAGGAGCTGATCGAGTTCATTCAGCCGCAATTCGCCAAGTGGTGGCTCCCCGATGCCATCGAATTTGCCGCCGAGATTCCCCGCACCTCGGCCGGCAAGTTCCTCAAGACCGCCCTCCGCGAAAAGTACGGCGACTACTATGCCCGGTAGTGGGTCAGTCTGAAATTCACCGCCCATCGGCTATACTGGCCCCATGAGCATAGGACCTCAATGCAAGACACTCGGGAGGTAACTATGCCGTTCCCTGCAACCGCTGTCGTTACGGGACTGATCCTTCTGGCAATCGTTGTGCTGTACTCACTCAGGATGAGCGGCTACATCAAGAAGCGCTCGTATTCTGCAGCACAAAGAGGGATCGTAGTCGGCCTATGCCTCGGATTGATGTTCGAGTCCACTGTGGGGCCTGTGGCTGGAATGGCGTTCGGATTCATCGTCGGCTCATTGATCGACTACGCTCACCGGCCGAAGCCAATTTCAAACTGACCCACTACCCTATGCCCGCACCGCACGCTAGGCGTGGCCCGAATTGCTAAACGAAAGCACCACTAACGATAGGTCCCCCACACCGGTGTGCCACTGGCTATGCCAGTGCCACACGGCTGAGTCGGCGACGACGTGCTGGCGTTAGTGCCGGCCTGGACTAACAACTCACAACCTCGACGAACGCAAACACTCGCCCGCCGCGTCGCGCGGCGCCGCCTTACGCATCAGGAACACGATCATGCCTCAACCGGTAGTTGTCGAAGCCGTGCGCACCGCCTTTGGACGCAAGGGAGGCGCGCTGCGCGAAGTGCGCCCCGATACGTTGTTGGCCTCGGCCCTGGCCGGACTGTGCCAGCGCGCCAAGCTCGATCCGGCCAAGATCGAGGACGTCGTCACCGGCTGCGTCTCGCAGGCTGGCGAACAGGGAGCCAACGTCGGCCGCCTGGCCGTGCTGCTGGCTGGCTTCCCCGTCGAAGTGCCAGCCGTCACGCTCAACCGCATGTGCGGGTCGAGCCAGCAAGCCATTCACTTCGCCTCGCAAGAAATCGCCGGCGGCGACGCCGCCTACACCATCGGCTGCGGCGTCGAAAGCATGACTCGGGTGCCCATGTTCAGCGACGTCGGCTCGCTCGACAAGCTGAACCCGGCGCTCGCGCGGTTCAATCTCATCCACCAGGGCGAAAGCGCCGAGCGGCTGGCCGAGAAGTACAAGATCACGCGGCAAGACGTCGATCAGTTCTCGATGGAAAGCCATCGCCGCGCCAGCCTGGCCGCCCAAGCACAGCGCAATCGCGAGCTACTAGCCACGACGGGGCTCGACGCCGAGGGCAAGGCCGTCGACCTCGCCCGCGACGAGGGTATTCGCGACAAGCTCGACCCGGCCAAAATCGCTTCGCTGGCCACGGTCTTCCGTCCCGACGGCAACGGCGTGGTCACGGCGGCCAATTCCAGCCAGATTTCCGACGGCGCCGCCGCCGTGCTGATTGCCGACCGCGAGGTGGCCTTGGGCGATGGACTCCGCCCCCGCGCCCGGTTCCTGGCCCGCGTGGCCGTGGGCGACGATCCCACGCTGCAGCTGGCCGGCGTCATTCCGGCCACGATCAAGGCGCTCCAGCGGGCGAATCTCACCATCAACGATCTCGACTGGATCGAAATCAACGAAGCCTTCGCCTCGGTCGTGCTGTCGTGGGCCAAGGAGCTCAAGCCCAACATGGAAAAGGTCAACCCCTGGGGCGGTGCAATTGCCCACGGGCATCCGCTAGGCGCCACCGGCGCGGGCTTGTTCTCCAAAATGCTCGTCGGCCTCGAAACCACCGGCGGCACCCTGGGCCTGCAAACCATGTGCATCGGCCACGGCATGGCCACGGCCACGATCATCGAGCGCATTTAGCCCGCAACCCAAAGCGCGATGAACCGCTCGACGCATCGAGCACTTTTGACCAGCGCGATTTTAATGACCTGCGCTTTGTGCAGGCCCACCCCGGCTCGCGCACAGCCAGCCACGGCCATGACGGCCGAAGCCCACGCCATCGGCTTCCTGGCGGCCGAAGTGCCCAAGTGGAAGCGGGACAACGGCTGCTACTCGTGCCACAACAACGGCGACGCCGCCCGGGCGCTCTGCGCGGCCCGCGCCGCGGGTTTGCTGCCCGATCGCCGGCCGCTCGACGACACGCTGGCGTTTCTGGCCGCGCCCGAGCGCTGGGACGCCAACGGCCCCGACGGTCCGTTCAAGGATCGCCAACTGGCGCGCATTCAGTTTGCCGCGGCGCTCGCGGCGGCACACCGCGCGGGTCTGCCTGCCGACGCGCAATCGCTCGAGCGTGCCGCGCCATTGGTGACCGAGTTGCAACAGCCCGACGGCGGCTGGCCCGCCGACCCAGCCACGGCCGTGGGCTCGCCGGTCACCTACGGCCGTGGGCTGGCCACGGCGCTCGCGCTGCGCACGCTTTCGGCCGCTGAAGCGCCGGCCCTGCGCGAATCCCTCGACAAGGGTCTGCACTGGTGCGAGCGCTACGAGGCCCAAAGCGTGCTCGATGCCGCGGCGATGCTCTGGGCCCTGGCCGATCGCAAAACAGACGCGGCTCAAACGCAGCGCGGCCGCTGCCTCGAGCGCATCGTCGCGGGCCAATCACCCGATGGCGGCTGGGGACCGTTCGTCAATTCGCCCCCCGAAGTATTCGACACGGCGGTTGTTGTGCTGGCCCTGGCTGCGCAACCCAAGAGCTTCGCCTCGTCGAAGCTGCTCGACGCGGGGCGCGGGTACCTAATCGCCGCGCAATTGAAAGACGGCAGTTGGCCGGCCACCACGCGTCCGCACGGCGCCGACAGCTACGCCCAGCAAATGTCGACCACGGCCTGGGCCACGCTGGCCCTGCTGGCCACTCGCCCCGCGCCGGCTGCCGATCGCTAATTGCCCGGCCCGTCGCTAGTTGCCGGCGGCCGGCGCCACGCGGAATTCCAGGCTCACGGTCTCGCTCGGCAGCCGCTGCTCGACGGGGCGCTCTTCATCGACTTCGAAAGCCCGCCCAATCGAGTTGCCTGCCAGATCCTCAAGCGTCGTCGCCGCCACCAGCCGGTAGTCGCCTGCCTGCCACGGCTTGTCGGGCACGAACCGCCACGTGGTTTCTTCGTCGGCCACTTCGACGGCGCCCGCCAGCGCCTGCCCACCGCGGGCGTGCACCGATAGCACCCGCTCGAGCAGCGAATGGTCGAGCGGCTCGCCCAGACGCACGACGAGCGGCTCGCGCGTGCCGGCTCGCGGCGCCGAGAGCTTCCACTGCCGCGGATCGACCGGCGTATCGTCGGGGGCACCGACGTCGAACGGCTTGCGGCCGCCAGCTTCGAGCGTCGCGCCGCCAGCGTCGTGCCAGTCGCCGTCGATCACCAGCGTGTACGATTTGCCCTCTTCGAGCACCGGCCCGAGCTCCTCGCGCGGCTTGAGCCCACGCTTGACTCGGCCCGGGTCGCACAGCAGGGTGAACCGCGTCATCGACCGGTCCCACAGCTCCTCGCCCAGCTCCAAAAAAGCGCCGTCCACCACCTTGCCCGCGCTGTCGATCAGCCGCACGTGCTGGTAGGCTTCGCCGCGACTCATCGGCGCCGAAAAGTGCAGGTAGAACTTCAGTTGATTCTCGGGCAAGCGCCGCGCGGAGGGATAGATGTGCGTGACCCGGGCCCCGGCACGGGCCGCTTTAGCCAGCGCCAGTACCCGCTCGATCGGCTGGCCGCCGGGCAATTGAAAGCGCGCGCGGTAGCGCACGCCCGGTTCCAGGTCGTGGCGCGGTTGAAATCGTAGCGAGCCACCCTTGAGCGATACTTTGCCCGTCAGTGCGGGCGGATCGGCCAGGTCGGCCACATGAACGCTCAGGCAGCCTGGCAGCGCCGCGGCATCCATCCGCTCGAGCGCGGCCAGCTGCGCAGACGTCAGCCGATCGACCTCGATCGCGGCGGCGGCCCCCGTATCAACGATCTGCAAGCGCGGCGCGGCCGTCGGCGCGTCGGCCGCCTTCGCCGCGCGCGCCAGGTCGAATCGGGCATCGCCCACGATCGCCGGCACGAGCAGGCTGGCCACAATGAACAACAACCACTGACAGCGCATCGGCCGCCTCTGCCTGGGCTGCGAGAGAATGCGGAGAAGAAAAAACTGCGTGCACGCGGGGTCACGGCTCCCCGCGTGCACGCTTTCGCACGTCAACTGGAATGGCGCCCCCCGCTCAGGGCAGCGCGATGGCCTTGAGCGTCAGCGCGCCGCCGTCGGCCTGCACCAGCACGACCGCATGATCCTTGTCGAGCTTGTCGAGTTGGG
>CAZPED010000153.1:0-7404 GCA_964585335.1 uncultured Planctomycetaceae bacterium
AGCCAATCACGGCAAACGACCGGCCAACAGCAAGGCCCGCCGTCTGAAGCGTAAGGACATTCGCACCTGAGCCGTTAAGGCCGCCACGGCGGCCATCGCTTTGCTGTGCCGCTGCCCACCGGGTAGTGGCCGGTTCACGTTAGTCTCTGCGGGGCTACGATTTGCGATATGCGGTTGATCGCGCGACATGCCGCTGGGCGGTGGTGGGCTCAAGTTGCCGATCGCTGCCTGCGCGGCTAAAATGCCCCGTCTGACAAGTTTGCATCGCGCCCTGACCCAAGCTGCGCCCGGAGTGGTTTGCTCAAGTGCCCGCCAAAGATCCCATCTTCGAGTTCTCGGACATCGACTTCAGCCGCGTGGTCGCCGACCTGGCCGAGATTCGTCGCTTTAATCCGCAGCGCTTCGAAATGGAGCAGCTCACGGCGATCGTGGTCGACGATTTCGACGTCAAGGCCTGTGTCGGCTACAAGGATCTGACGCCCGAGGAGTTTTGGGTCCGCGGCCACATGCCCGGCATGCCGCTGATGCCGGGGGTGCTGATCTGCGAGGCCGCCGCCCAAATGTGCAGCTACTTTGCCCACAAGCACAAGCTGCTGGGCAACTGCAAGATGGTGGGCTTTGGCGGCCTCGAGGATGTACACTTCCGCGAACCGGTGCGCGTCGGCGATCGCCTGGTGATCATGTGCAAAATGCTCAGGGTGCGCATCGGGGCCATCATTGTCTGCCAATTTCAGGCATACGTGGGCGAGACCCTGGTGGCCGACGGCAAGATCAAAGGGATTCCGCTGCCGGTCGATGATCTGGTGGGCGAGCCCAAGGCGACCAACTAAGGTCGGTCGAGCCACGCCATGTTCCCGCTGCGCGATCACAACCCCACCAGCACCGTTCCCTACGTCACGCTGGCGCTGATCGCGATCAACACGCTGGTCATGCTCTGGCTCAGCACGCTTTCGCCCCTCGACCAGCAGGTGGCCGCCGTCGAGCACGGCTTCGTGCCGGCCCGGATCGGCCAGTTGAGCAACCATCAGCCGGTTCAAGTGCCCATCAAGGAACCCGTGGTCGGGGTGAACCGCTTTGGGCAGCAGGTGACGATGGTCAAGGTCGTGGGCCACGTCGAGCTGTCGCCTTCCCCCTGGGCGATCTTCGGCTCGGTGCTGACCACGATGTTCATGCACGGCGGCTGGATGCACCTGGCCGGCAACATGTGGTTCATGTGGATCTTTGGCAACAACGTCGAAGACCGCTTGGGTCACGTGCTATACCTGGGCTTTTACCTCGTCGGCGGGCTGCTGGCCACGGCCTGCCACTGGGCCTACGACCCGCTGAGCATGATCCCCGTGGTTGGCGCCAGCGGCGCCGTGTCGACGATTCTCGGCGCCTACGCCGTCGCCTGGCCGCGGGCCACGGTCAGCACGCTGGTGTTTTTCGGATTCATCACTGTCATTGAGGTGCCGGCGCTTGCCTGGCTGGGCATTTGGTTTGGCGGTCAACTGCTCGACGCTTTTGCCAACCGCGACCTGGGCGTGGCCGTCTGGGCCCACATTGGCGGCTTTATCGCGGGGGCCTTTTTGATGCCCATTCTCAGCTTTGCCGCGCCGCCGCCCGGGGGCAGTTGGGGCGGGCGGCTCAAAGAGCACTTCCTTTCGCCAAACGACGAGATCGAGCGCTAGCCCCCTTGCCGCCAACCTACCGCTCCTCCCGCGCCTGACCGACTGAAGGAAAGTACTGAATTCATGGGCCGCCGTGCACTACGCCGCATCAATCCGCAGCTCGACCTGTCACGGCACTTCATCGTGCTGGAACAATTGCCCCAGCCGCTCGATCGGCAAGCGCTGTTCGGCCGGCAGGCGCCGCTCGAAATCGAAGTTGGCAGCGGCAAGGGGCTGTTCCTGAGCGCCGCGGCGGCGGGCGATCCGGACTCCGACTTCCTCGGCATCGAAATCCTGGGCAAGTATGCCCGCTACGTCGCCTCGCGACTGGCCGCCAGGGAATTGCCCAACGCCCGGGCCCTTCATGGCGACGCCCAGCACCTGTTCGCCCTCTGGCTGCCCGATAACTCGCTGCGGGCCGTGCACGTGTACTTTCCCGATCCCTGGTGGAAGGCTCGGCACAAAAAACGCCGAGTGATGAACGAGTCGTTCGTGCGGCAAATCGAGCGCGTCCTGGAACCCGGCGGCCCGCTGCACTTCTGGACCGACGTCGAAGAGTACTATCTGACGACGCTTGATTTGCTGGCCGCACAGACAAAGCTCATCGGCCCGCTGCCGGTCGTTGAAAAGCCGGCCGATCACGATCTGGACTACCGCACGCATTTTGAGCGGCGCAAGCGCCAGGCCGGCGAGGCCATCTATCGGGCCGAGTTCAAAAAGCCCAGCTAGAACGCGGCAGTGCCGTTAGCGGCGCGGGGCCACGGGCACCGGCTTGCTTTCGTACGTCCGCTCGCGCGTGCCGGACTGGAAGTTCTGCAGGGCGATCTGGTACAAATCCTGCCCGGCCTTCGACGGATAGTCGCCCGTAATGCAGGCCTGGCAAAGCTGGTCGGCATCGAAGGCAATGGCGCGGGCAATCGATTCAATGGGCAGATAGCGGAGCGAGTCGGCCCCCAGCGAGGCGGCCATTTCGGCTTGCGCCTCTTCGGTCAGCGGGCCGCCCTTGAGGAACTGCGGCGCGAACAGCTCGCTGATCGTCGACATGTCGATGCCGTAGAAGCAGGGAGCCACGATCGGCGGGCAGGCCACGCGCACGTGCAGCTCGCGGGCGTGGCCCAGTTCGCGAATTCGCTTGAGCAGCACTTTCATCGTCGTCGAGCGAACGATCGAGTCCTCGACCAGGATCACTCGCTTGCCTTCGAGCACTTCGCGCAGCGGCGTGTATTTGCTTTCGGCCTTGCGCTTGCGACTGCCCGAACCTTCGATGAACGTGCGGCCCGTGTAGCGGTTGCGAATCAGTCCTTCGAGCGAAGGCACGCCCAGGCGGAAGGCCATCGAGTCGGCCGCGGCCTTGCTCGTATCGGGCACCGGCACGACGATCGTGTCTTCGTCGATCGGCACGGTTTCGAGCCGGGCCAGTTCCTCACCCAGGGCCTTGCGCGAGAGGTACACGCTGCGGCCGTCCATCGTGCTGGCCACGGTGGCAAAGTAAATCCACTCGAAGATGCAGTGCGCCCGGCGCGGACTGGGAGCGAACCGCTGCAATTCCAGTTGGCCATCGGTAATCGTCACGGCCTGGCCCGGCAGCCAGGTTTTGATGCTTTCGGGCGAAAAGCCCAGGTTCAGCAGGGCCACGGTTTCGCTGGCCGCGGCGAACAATGCGCCCTCGTGGGCATAGCACAGTGGGCGCAAGCCCAGCGGGTCGCGGGCCACGAGCATGTCGCCCAGGGCGTTGAGCAGCACCAGGCAGTAGGCTCCGTCGAAGCGGCGGGCGATGTTGCGCATGATCTCGATCAGCGGCGGCCGGGTATTTTCCGACAGCTCGCGGCCGATCTCGTGCATGATGATTTCGGTGTCGGTATCGCGCGACAGGTGGTTGTCGGTGTCGGCCAGCAGCCGCTGCCGCAACTCCTGGTAGTTGGCCAACTGGCCGTTGAAGGCAAAGCTGAACCACTTGTGCTTTTGCACGTGGTGGCGCTCGAACGGCTGCGCGTAGCTGCGGTCTTCGGGGCCGCAGGTGGCGTAGCGCACCTGGCCAATGGCCGCCCGGCCGGCGAACCGTCGCATCAGGCTTTCGTACTTGCCCCGGTGGCTCAGGCGGAAAACTTCGCTTACTCCGCCCAGCTCCTTATAGGTATCGAGCAACTGGTTGCGGTGCGGGTTGAAGCTGGTCATCCCGGCCGAGAGCTGCCCGCGGTTCTGAATGTCGAGCAGCATGCGGGGAATCAGCCGCGAGACTTCCTCCGGCCCTTGCTCGGGGCATAGCGGACTGACGCCCCGGTTGGGCAGGTGATAGACCGCGGCCACGCCGCATTCATGGAACAATTCGCTCATCGACGCCCCACAAAGAGTTGCCGGAAGCCAACGGAACCAGTACCTGCCGCGTCGCGCTCGACACACGGCACCACAGAAGATAATCGGCTCCGCCGGCCGACGCTTATTTTTCGACAAACGGCGTCGCCTCGCCACTCGTCGCGCCCGCTCAACCTATTTTAGGACCCTAACGCGATTTTCACAACCGCGTGCCTTTTCGCTCTCGAAGTTGCGCTTCACCGCGAATTCGCCGCGCCGCGCTCGGAAAAAGTCAGGGTTTTGAACGCGCGCGGCCGGCGGTATGATGCACCGAGAGCCCCCATCCCATCTTATCCCGATTCGCTTCGTTCCATGACCGATTTGCTGCGCCAGGAGATTGCCACCGCTGCCCACACCGTGGTCGTCAAAGTCGGCACCCGGGTACTGACCGGAGCGGGGGGCTTGCTCAATCAGCAGCGCGTCGCCGAACTGGCCGAGGAACTGCACCAACTGATGGCTGGCGGCCGCAAAGTGGCACTGGTTACCTCCGGCGCCGTGGGGGCCGGGTTGGGGCAGCTCAAACTGGGCAAGCGACCGGCCAACCTGGCCCAATTGCAGGCCGTGGCCGCCGTGGGCCAAAGCCACCTGATGGAAGCTTACGACCGCGGACTGCGGGCCCATGGCCGTCATGCCGCCCAGGTGCTGCTCACCGCCCGCGACTTGGACGACCGCACCGCTTATCTGAACGTGCGGAACACGGTGCGGGCACTGTTCGAGTTTGGCGCCGTGCCGATCATCAACGAAAACGACACGGTCAGCGTCGACGAATTGATGACCACCTTTGGCGACAACGACCGCCTGGCCGCCATGGTCACGAACCTGATTCGGGCACCGCTGCTGGTGCTGTTGTCCGATGTGGATGGCTTATACGATGGTGACCCGCGCGAACCCGGCTCGCGGCGGATCCCCACGGTCACGAAGCTCGACGAAGCGATTTTCAACCTTTGTCGCGACCGGCTGACCGGTTTGAGCAAAGGGGGCATGGCCAGCAAATTGGAAGCGGCGCGGATTGCCACCACCGCTGGCGAAAACGTGGTGATCGCCAACGGCCGCAACCCTGGCAACCTGGCCAAGATCGTGGCCGGCGAGGACGTCGGCACGCTGTTTCTTGCCCAGGGGCAGTCGCTCAAGTCGCTCAAGCGCTGGATCGGCTTCACGGCCCAGCCCCGCGGAACGCTGGTGCTTGATGCCGGTGCCCGCGAGGCGGTCGAGAAGAACGGCAAGAGCCTGCTGGCCATCGGCGTGGTCGACTGCACTGGCACGTTCCGCAAGGGCGATGTCGTATCGCTGCGCGACGCCAGCGGCTACGAGTTTGCCCGGGGCCTGACGAACTACGCCGCCGACGACCTCTCGCGGATCAAGGGGCTAAAAACGGAACAAATTGCCCCCCTTCTGGGCCGGATGCCGTATGATGAGGTCATCCACCGCGACAACATGGCCCTGACGCGCGAGGCCAAGGGCTGAGCCGCGGCGTCGAGCACTTCGACCGAGGCGGGCAGTTATGGGCGTCGATCACGTTGCGCCAGAGCGGCGGCTAATTTGGCGAGGCGATGAATTCAGTGCGCTGTTCTGCGATGGACGCGTGCATTTTCTCCCGAACGACGCACTTTCACCGGAAACGCTGCGCGGACTGCTGACCGCCCAGGGAGGAGAGCACGTCGAGATTCACGAGTTCTGAGTTTGATTTGCCAACAACCTCAATCCCCAGCGAGCCCCTTGCCATGAGCACTGACGCTTCCGTGCCACAACCGAAACGAGGGATGTCGACGGCGCTGATCGTGATCTTGATCCTGGTCGGCGCCATGATCTTCATGTGCGTGCTGCTGGGAATCCTGGTGGCATTGCTATTGCCCGCGGTGCAGGCGACGCGCGAGGCCGCGCGTCGATCGCATTGTACCAACGAACTCAAGCTCATCGGCACCGCCTTGCATAATTACCACGACACTTACAAGGAGTTTCCGCCGGCCTACTTTGCCGACGCCGATGGCAAGCCGATGCACAGTTGGCGGGTGCTGATCCTGCCGTTCACCGAAGACCCAGAACTCAAGGCCGTTTACGACGCTTACGACTTCAGCGAGCCTTGGAACGGCCCCAAGAATCGGCAGTTGGCCGCGCGAGCGGCCCAGGCGTTTCGTTGTCCCAGCGATCCGACGAGCGGCGAAGAAACCAATTACTTGGCTGTCGTCGGATCCGAGACGGGTTGGCCGGGCGCAACCAGCATGAACATTCGCAAGATCTCCGATGGGACCTCGAACACGATCGCCGTGATTGAAACTGCCGACTCGGGCATTCATTGGATGGAACCCCGCGATGCCACGTTTGCGGACGCCGCAGTCCACGCCGGCAGCCACCACCCGGGCGGATACAACACCTTGTTTTTCGACGACTCGGTGCACTTCTTTGACCGCGATACGCCGCCGGCCGTGCTAAACGACTTTCTGACGGCTCGCGGCGGAGAGGTGCGCGATCTGCCTGATTAGCAGGAGAGGGCAGTTAGCGCTTCGGCTCAGTACTGATATCCGTGCAGCGCGATCTCGCGCGCGAACACCGACGCGACGCGCCGCGCCTGCGTGGGCGATAGCACGTCGCGGTAGTGGCGGCGATCAGTGCGCCACTCGCTCTTGGCCCGCACGCCGAGCTCGCCGGCAAACGGAATGCCGAGCTGACCGAGCACTTCGGCCAGGTCCGTGGCCAGGTGTTCGTAGCGCAGCACCCGGTCGACGAGCAACTGGCCACTTTCATCGGTGTAGAGGTGGTGATTGTGGGGGAAGCCGTCGCCAGACAGGTAAGCGTCGAGCGACAGATCGTCGCACGTGCGATGATTGGGCGAGTTCTTCAGCATGAAGTAGTGCGAGAGCGCCTTGTCCCAGGGATTGCGCTCGACGCAGAACTTGAAATACTCGGCCCAGGCCCGCGGTTGCCGGGCGGCCACTTCGCGGGCCGGCATGTGGTTGTAGTAGCCCTCGTGGTTGCGCGGGTGGTGCGGAGGCACCTGCGGCATGATCGGCGTGACGATGTCGTCCGGGCCGCAGAACCGCGACAAGTAGACCTCGATGCTCGTGCCGGCCGTCTTCATCGTCTTGATGAAGATGAAGCGATGCTGGTGCGAGAGGATCATCGGCGGCAAAGCCTCCATGCGTGCGGGCGGGCGGGCCAGGTCGCGTCACTGTACGCCGCCGGCTGGGAACGCGGCAAGGCGAGTCGGCCGGTAGAAGCGGCGCCCAATCGACGGCTCGGCCGACAGCACGCGCTGCTGCTAGTAAGCCTTGGCTCGGCCCGAGTGCTGCCAGGCGTCGAACAGCGCGACGCATTCGTCGACCAGAATGCCCGGCACCAGCTTGACCGAGCTGCCCCCCAGGCGAATGATCTCGGCCGCCGGAATGCACAGCTCGTTGAAACCGGC
>CAZPED010000154.1:0-7403 GCA_964585335.1 uncultured Planctomycetaceae bacterium
GCGATGGCTATTCAATCGAGCTGCGCGACGAATTGATCCAAGGCGCTAAAGAACACCTGGCCGGGCGGATCGTTGTGATCGCCGCCGGGCACAACGACCAACCGCTTGGGCTCGTTGGCGGCCGCGAATAGCTTTTCGGCCAGCGCCAGCGGAACAATCGTGTCGGCCGAACCGTGCACTTGCAACAGCGGACCGTGGTAGCGACCGATCTTGGCGGCCGAGTCGAAACGCGAGCGCATCAGCAGCTTGACGGGCAGCCAAGGGTAGTGGAACGACGCCACCTCGGGCATCGAGCTGAACGTGTTGTCGAGCACCAGTGCCCGCGCGCCGTCGCTAGCCGCCAGATCGACCATGACGCCGCCGCCCAGCGACTCGCCGAACAAAATGACCTGCCGCTCGGCGATGCCGGCGCGCTGGGCCAGCCAGGCCCGCGCTGCGCGGGCATCGGCAATCACGCCCGGTTCGTCCGGCTCACCATGGCTGCGGCCATAGCCGCGGTAGTCGAATATCATCACCGACAGGCGCAAGCGGTCGACCAGCTGCTTGACGATCCAGCCACGGTCGCTGAGATTGCCCGCGTTGCCGTGCGCAAACAGCAATACGCCGCGAGGTTGCGTATGGGGCACATACCAGCCGTGCAGTTGCGTGCCGTCGGCGGCCGCGAACCAGGCGTCCTCGAACTCCAGGCCGTGTGGCTGCCAGTCTCCCTCGGGGTAGACCGATGGAAAGTAAATCAGCGAGTTTTCCAGAGCGCTCATCGCGAGCAATACTCCCAGATAGCTAACCGCCAGAATGCGCGCGGTTGAGAATAACGCGCGCTGCAATGCGGGGCGATGGGGCGCGGCTGTGGAGGCCAAGCCAGCAGTTGTCGCGGGCAATGCCACGGCCGGGCTCCAGGAGTCGCCGTCCCCGCCAACCGAATGCAGCGGGGGCAGGCCAGATCCAACTAACACGCGCGCGGAATCATGTCGAGTCCGGCAGAATTATTCGCTGCCGCGGCGAGCGATTCCAGGCCGGACTCGTCGGTCAGCCCGGGCAATGCTGGCCTGATAGGTGACCGCGCGCTCCGGGTGGCACGCGTCAAATAAAACAGCCGTCCAGGGTCACTTGAAAACCCAGGACGGCCGTGTTGACGAGGAGATTGGCTTTATGATTAACCGCTGATTCGCTGCGAACTCCGTCGCCAGCGACGCACAGCGGGGGTGGCCAAGAAAAGTGCTCCGACGGCCAGCAAGGCAAACGTACCCGGCTCGGGCACGCGCACTTGCACGTGAGCGCCGAAGGCTCCCGGATTGAAGATTCCGGGCGGAACGTAACTGAAGGAACTGAAGTGATACAGCTCGCCGCCGACGGTTTGCGTGATCGCCGGCAGGGTGAACGTATTGCCGATGTTAACTTTCTTGCCGCCGCCGACCGTGCCGAGCAGCGTGCCGCTGACGTTGAACACGACCGGCGGTCCGGTCGGAACATTGTCCAAACCGGCCAGGTAGTTGCTGACCGAGACTTGGAAGGTGTACGGGATGTTGACGCTCTCGACAGCCGAGTTCAGCGTCAGTCCCGAGACCGAGATGCTGCCGAAGACGATGTCGGTGCCCGGCGCCGTGGCGTCGAGGTTGTCGCCCGGCGTATTCACGCTGCCTGGCGTCAGCGTGATGGTCACGCCGCCAGCGGTCGTGACGCTGGTCGGGCTGACCGACGTGCTGAAGGTGAAGAACTCGGCAGCCGCGCGCTGCGGCTGAAAGCAGACCAAGATCGCGGCCACTGCCAGCAGGGCCGCCAAGGGCGTGCCGCTGCGTCGCGGGGCGAGGGTCTTCGGGGAGCATTGAGTCATAATCAGTCTGTTCCTGGTACTCAAAGGTGACGAACCTGGGGGGGGATTCCGTATCGCTATCCGCTGCACCAGCGACAAGCGCGCGTGCCAGCGGGCAAATCACTCATGGGACTTTCGGCCAGGGCCGTCGCGAGCGTCGAAAAGTGCGAGCGCAACGACAGACCAAGCCGGAAGAACGAGGACGTGGGGTTGAGAGCCAGAAGAGAAAAGCGTCGAAACGCTACCGCGAATTGCCGCGGCTAAGGGGCTCTCAATTCAGAATCATTAGCACCAGCGAAACTGTTCGCGTTTTGCCGAATATTCCACGCAGTGGCCTTACTCTACTCGTCTCGGCCGCTTTGTGTCAAGCATTTGGCAAAATTATTTCCAAAAATCTCCAGCGAACAGCAAAAAGGCCGGAATTTCCTGGGAAATTCACGCATCGGGCGCTGTGGCGGCGCCGCCTGCCAGCAGCCCTTCCAGGCGATTACCCGCCGCACGATGCCGCAAGATCTCGAAAACCTTCTCGGCGATCACCGCGCCGGCCTCGACGGGCGGCAGACCGCCCGCGTGAATGTTCGAGATCACCGTGTATTCGAACGCCGGCAGCTCGCCCGATCTCCGCCACAGCAGATATGCCGACAGACTGCGCGCGGCCTGGGCATCGCCGCCGGGCCGCTCGCCAATCAGCAAGATGACCAGGTCCGCCCCGGTGGCCAGGCTCACGGCTTCAGCCAGTTTCACCCGGCCGTGCCGCGCGGCCAATGGACGACCTTGTTCGATCTGCCGGACGCGCAGCGCATCGTTCAACACGCGATACACGTCGCCGAGGTTGTAGTGCACCGCCTCGGCGCTCAGTCCGTCGGCGACTAGCAGTTGAACCGTCTTGCCCGTGGCTGCCAGCGCGGCGCGCGATGCTTCGTCGAGCTGAGCCCCCGCCTCGGGCGAATTCAAGTGCCGCTCGCTGGTTGTGGCTTGCGTGCCGATGACCTGGAAATCGGCTACTCGGGCCAGTAGCTCCAAGTTGAGTTCGGCGCGAATCGCCTCGCGCCCCACGGCCTGATTCAAGCGGACTTCGCGGCTCACGGCGTTTGCCGGCCGCGGACCGGCACTAGCCAGTCCGTACGCAGCCGGCGTGGCCCGCTTCAGGGTGGCCCACTCGCTGTCGCTGCAAAAAGCGCGCGGGTCGCCCCAGCGCGGCCCGCGTTCCACACCGCCAGCCGGCGTCCGCACGAAAATGCCGCGATCCACGGCCCAGGCAAGAAACTCGGGCGCCGGCTGCAAAGCGTACACTTCGCGCAGCGTCTGGTCGTCGTGGGCGCTCGTGTCGAAATAGGCCAACATGCGGTCGGTGTTGAGCGCTACGTCCATGTAGTAGTTCGCGCCCGCGGCGGTGAGTAGCTGGGTGGCCATTTGCTGCCCTTCGAGCGTGATCTGCGAGTGCAGCGTGTAGCAGGGGGCCATACCCATGGGCAGCCCCAGGAGCTTGCCCATGAAGTGGTCTTGCAGATTGGCCAGAATCATCTCGAAGTTGTCGCGATGCGTTTCCGGCCCGATGAATCCGGTGACGTTATTGACCATGAATGGGTCGTACCGCCTGGCCAGACCGTAGCAAAGGGCTTCGGCCGTCGTCATGTCGATGCCTTCGTGCTTGCCATACGTGAACTCGCTGCCCTGGCCGGTTTCGAAGTACAGGCACTGCCCGGTCAGGTCGCGCAAACGACCTTGGCGTTGCATGGCCCAGTAGCCGCGGTCGAGCAGTTCGACGGTGACGTCGAACTCGCTGGTCAGCGTGCTCTCGGTGCCGGCCAGGCTTTGAAAGAGAATCTCGACGGGCGCGCCGCGCTCGAGGCAAGCCAGTTGCGTCTTGATATGACTGAGCACGCAGATCTGCGTGGGTGCGCCGGTCGCGCGCCGCAGCTTGTCGAGGTGCGCCAGCGCCGCGGCAACATTATCGACGGTGTCGACGGCCGGGTTCAGCCCCCACAGGGCATCGCCGGCGCCCAGCGACAGGCCCCAGTAGATCAGCGCCGTGATGCCGCGCAAGTCATCGGTCGGATGATTGGGTTGCAACCGCGAGGCCAGTCGGCCGGGCAAGCCCAGCGTGGTTCGCGCGCGGCTGGTGCGCGGCAGTTTTTTGGCAATCAGCACCAACTCGTGTACGTCGCACAGTTTGGCCACCGCCGCGGCCATCGGGCCCGTGAGCGCGCGGCCCCAGGGGCCGATCGTCGCGGGCGACTCGCGGAGCAAGCGGTCCTTGAACTCTCCCAAGGTGAGCGCCGCAAGCTGGCCGTACACGTCGTGGTCAATGTCGTAATTGACCCGCATCACGTCGTCGACCCGGCCTCGCGCGTCGACGAGCGGCCGCTGATAGATGTGCTCGAGCGTTAAATCGGAGAGCAACGTGCGGGCGGCTTCGCGCTCTAGCTCGTCGCCGGCCGCCAGGCCCGCATGGCGGTCCCCGGCTTTGCTGAAGTCGGCGGCGCCGAGCAATTGCTTGAGGCCCACGAACTCGAATCTACGGCCAAAGGCTTCGAGCGCGTAACGCTCGTCGGCGCGTGGCGTGGGCACGCGGATGTCGGCCAGCGGCGTCAGCGATCGCTCGGGCATGGTTGGTGGCTAACTCAACGCAGGGTGTGCAACGAAACGGGAACGACACCTTCGAGCGGCCGGCCCAGTCGTACATACTGGGCGTCGCGCAGCGGCACTTCGTCAATCACGATCAGCCTCACCGGCAAGGTTCGCCATAGGGTAATATAGCTGCCCAGCGCCTTGCCGACGTTGCCGGGCGTCAGCAGCACGAGCGTTCGCCCGGCGGGCCACGGCGCGGCCTCAAGTTGGCCGGCGAGCCGCGCTGCCAGGGCGGTGAGTGCCTCGGCGCCACTGGCATCCAGGTCGACTTGTAGGCAACCGGCCGACTCGGCGGATCCGGCCAGTTGCACGAGTTCAGCCAATAGCGCGTCGGACGTGTGGGCATCGATTCGGCCCACGATCGGCACATTTGCCAGCGGCAACAGGCTGGCATCGGGCAAGTAGCAAGTCGACCCCGAGACTTCCGTGCTGTAGCAGAGCAAGCCAAGCACGGTTGCCCGGCCGAGTGCCTTTGGTGGCTTTGCGGCCAGCCGCGGTCGCAGCACCGGTGAATCAATCAGGCTGGCGGCCAACTCGCCCCCCAAGTCGCCATAGTGGGCGGGTCCCAGCGGCCGCTCGCCGGCCAGCAATGCGTAGGCCAGCGCGCTCACGCCACCCGACAGGGTCAGCATCGCGTCCGAGAACTCTCCGATGGCGCCCAGCGGCGCTTGGACGTGCAGTTGCTGAACGGGGCTCAGCGACGCTTGCCGCTCTCCCAGCAGCGTGACGCACAATAGATCGACATACCATTGGCAGATTCGCCGGACGTCGGCGGCCGACAGCTCGTCGCCGATGTTGACTCTAATACCCAGCGCGTCGAGCAGTGCCCGGCCATAGCGCGACGTGCCGCGCAGGCGATAGCCGCCAGGTTCGAACTGAAAATGCCGTGCGCCGATCATCAGGCTGCCGGTTGCCGTCACCTGGCCGGCTTGTCCGCAAGCCAGGTTGGTCGTGCCGCCGCCAATGTCGAGATTGATGATCGTGCGGTTGGGCTCTGCCAGCGACCGTTCGTGGCAATTGCCCATGAAGGCCAGCCAGGCTTCGAGTCGTGGATCGTGGGCCACGGCAATAATGGCATCGGACAATCGCGATTCGATCAATCTGGCCACCGCGGCGGCATTCGATCGCTCGGCCGCCAAACCGGTGACGAGCGCGCCGCCCCCGAACAGATGTGCCGGATCGAGCTGCGCAGCCCGTAGCCAGCCGTCGAGCAGCGCGGCTACGGCCGCTTCGTCGATCGCTTCGCCCGCGAACGGCGTGAAGACGATCTCCGATTGGAAGTGGGGGGCCAGTTGGCTGATTTCCACGCGTCCCAGCGACGTTGAGGTGAGCTGGGCCGTGGCGGCGACCAGGCTGGTGGTGGTCGAACCGCAATCGACGCCGACAAGTTGAATCGCACGCGCCATGTTCGACTCGGTTGCCAAATTCTGCCGGGTCGTCGGCGCAGGTGCGCCTGTTACGGCTCCGACGTGGTTGCCGGCTGCGTCGCCGTCACGCCGGCGTGGTCGAGCACTCCCTGCGGCGGTCCGCGAAAGTGCCCTCGCTCGTAGGCAAACCACACGATGGCCGTGGCGGCCAGCGCGCCAGCCACGGTCCACAAGTTTTGCTGGTTGGGCGGCTGAACGCCCACCAACAAGATTAGCCCACAGCCGATGATCGAAACGACGGCCATCAGCCGATACAGCGGCCCGCCCAGATTCCAGGGGCCCATTTGCTTCCAGCTGCGCCCGAAGGCCACCAGGCCCAACGCCGTGGGAATCACGTACGAGATGTACAAGAAGATCGTGCAGGCGCCGGTGATCGTCGAATATGTGCGGGTATGCACGACGAACGCCACCGAGAGCAGCGAGACGGTCCAAATCGCCACGGCCGGCGTGCGGAACCGCGGGCTGACGCTGCGCACCTGCGCTGAGAAGGGCAGCCCGCCGTCGCGCGCAAATGCGTACGCCATGCGCGAGGCACTGGTGACCGTGGCCAGCCCGCAAAAGAACTGCGCTACCAAAATGCCCACCGACAGTGCCAGCCACACGCCTGGCGGCAGCACCTGGGCGACGATCCAATGGAACGACTCGCCCCCTTGGCGCGCGGCTTCGTCCAGATTCGGAATTGCCAGCACCACGGCCGACAACATGGCCCAGCCGAATAGCCCCGAGACGAGCACCGAGCGGACGATGCCCCGCGGCACGTGGTGCGAGGCGCCGATCGTTTCCTCGGACGTGTGGGCCGAGGCGTCAAAGCCGGTCACTGTGTAGGCCGGCAGCAAAAAGCCGAGCAAGAACAGCCAGCCGAGGTTTTCGGCCGGGGGCCAAATGTCACCTCCCGCCGGGCCGCTGTAGTTGGTAAAGGTCGTCAGCCGGGCGAAGTCCCAGCTGGGCGCCCACGCCAGCATGGCAATCGTGAGCGCCGTGGCCACCAGCAGAATCCAGTACCCGCTGAAGTCGGTGAGCAGGGCCGTCACGCGAATGCCCAAGTGATTCAGGAGCGCTTGCACGCAGGTGATGGCCAGTACGCCGCCGACTTGCATGGCCAGCCGCGTGGCCGTGGCCCCGCCGCTGTGAGGTGCCTCGGGCGCGCCGCCGAACGTGCGGACGGCGAACTCGTAGGTGCCCACGTTGATGGCGGCCAGCACGGTAATCAGCCCGGCCAAGTTGAACCAGGCGGTCAGCCATCCCCAGCCGCGGCCGCCGAGGATGGCGGCCCAGTGGTAGAGCCCGCCCGCGGTGGGAAAGGCCGAGGCGACTTGCGCCATGGCCAGCGCCACGCTTAGCGAGAGCAGGCAGCAGGCGGGCCAGCCGAGGCCGATGGCCGCGCCGCCCACGCTGGAAAAGCCCTGCGGGAACGACGTGATGCCGCCGGCCAGGATGCAAATGATCGACAGCGAGATGGCGAAGTTCGAAAAGCCGCTCATCCGCCGCAGCAGCTCCTGGCCGTAGCCCAGGCTGTTGAGCAGGTGCACGTCGTG
>CAZPED010000155.1:0-4221 GCA_964585335.1 uncultured Planctomycetaceae bacterium
TTGGGAGTGCAAGTGCATGGCGGATACTACGAGGCGCAATCTCGCGGCGATCGTGGCCCTGTCGCTTGCTGCCTTAGTCACGTTCGGCCGTTTCGCGACACTGGCGCACGCCGTCGACTTTGTAGCCGACGTGCAGCCAATTCTGGCCGAGCACTGCTACCAGTGCCACGGCCCCGGCAAGCAAGAAAGCGGCTTACGACTCGACCTGCGCGACGCGGCGCTCCAGGGCGGCGACTCGGGCCCCTGGTTCGTCGCTGGCCAGAGCGCCCAGAGCGAAATCATTCGCCGCGTCTCGGCCACGGGCGACGAGCGGATGCCGCCCCCGGGACCGCAGTCCAAAGCGCTTGCACCCGATCAGGTCGCTAAGCTAGCCGCTTGGATCGACGCGGGCGCACATTGGCCCGAGACCAAGGGAACGTCGAGCCATTGGGCCTTTCAACCAATCGTTCGTCCGACGTTGCCCGAGGTGCAACAAGTCGACTGGCCGCGAGGTGCGATCGATCGCTTTGTGCTGGCGAAGCTCGAAGCCCGCGGCTTGACGCCCTCGCCCGAGGCGGACCGCTACACGCTGATCAAGCGGTTGTATTACGACCTGCTCGGCTTGCCGCCGACGATTGACGAAGTCGACGCATTCGTCAGCGACACGTCGCCCGACGCTTACGCCCGCCTGGTCGACCGCCTGCTCGACTCGCCCCGGTTTGGCGAGCGTTGGGGTCGGCGCTGGCTGGACATGGCTCGCTACGCCGACTCCGACGGCTACGAGAAGGACAACCCGCGCCCCGACGCCTGGCGCTATCGCGACTGGGTGATCGCCGCCGTCAATGCCGACTTGCCACTCGATCGCTTCACGATCGAGCAACTGGCGGGCGACCTGCTGCCTGGGGCGACCTCCGAGCAGCGGCTGGCCACGGCCTTTCACCGTCAGACGTTGACCAACACCGAAGGGGGCGCCGACCAGGAACAGTTTCGCGTCGAAGCGATCTTCGACCGCATCGCCACCACCGGCGCCGTGTGGCTGGGCTTGACGGTCGGCTGCGCCCAGTGCCACTCGCACAAGTACGATCCGATCACGCACGAAGAGTACTACCGGCTGTTCGCATTCTTCAACAACGGCGACGAGACGGAAGCCGAGGTACCTCTGGTCGGCGAGCCCTTGGCGGCTTGGGAAAAAGGGCGCCGCGAGGCCGAAGCGCAACTGGCCAAGTTGCGCCCCAAATACCAGGCGCTACGCGATGAGCTGCTGGCCCGGCTGCCGGTGTGGGAAGCGGAGCTCAAAGCCCGGCCCGCCACTCCGCTGGAGTTTCATCCCGTCGAGCTCGTCTCGGCCACGTCGAGTGCCGGCGCCGAGCTGAAGATCCAGTCCGACGGCTCCTACCTGGTCGGTGGCAAGACCCCCGAGGTCGACAAATACACACTCCAGTTGCGCTGCGATCTGCCGGAAATCACGGGCTTGCGGATCGAAACCCTGGCACACGATCAACTGGGTGGCCGCGGACCTGGCCGTACCGAACATGGCAACTTCGTAATTAGCGAAGTTCGAACGTTCGCGTCGCCGACCGCCGAGTTCAAGAGCGAGCAACGCGTCAAGCTCAGCCAGGCCGAGGCCGATTTCTCGCAGTCGGGCTTCTCGCCAGCGAGCGCCATCGACGACAAAGAGCAAACCGGCTGGGCCATCGTGCCGCAAACGGGGCGCGATCACTGGCTGCTGGTCGTGGCCGAGCGTCCCATCGGCACCAGCCAGACGCCTTGGCTGCAACTGGTCATCAGTCAGAACCACGGCTTGCAACACACCCTGGGCCGTTTTCGCATTTCGGCCGTCAGCGGTCACGACCCGATGTTTGGCTTTCCGCCCCCGGTCCGCGAGGCGCTGCAAACCGCCGCGGCCAGTCGCACGGCTGCGCAGGCGCAAGCGATCGAGCGGTTTTATCTCGATCAAAACGACAAGGCCGCCAAGCTGGCGCAACAGATTGCAGGACTCGAAGCGCGACTGGCCTCGCGCCCCGTCATGAAGGCGCGGGTGATTGCCGAGCGCAACGACAAGCGGCGGGCAAGTCACGTGCTGCATCGCGGCGACTTCTTGCAGCCTGGAGCCGAAGTCGAAGCGGGCACGCTAGCCGCGTTGCCGCCCCTCGTCGCGCGCGGCGGCGCCGCGGCAGACAGGCTCGACCTGGCCCGCTGGCTGGTCGAGCCGGCACAACCGCTCACGCGCCGGGTGATGGTCAACCAGCTCTGGTCCAATCTGTTTGGTCGCGGCATCGTGCGGACGATGAACGACTTTGGCGTGCGCGGCGAGCGGCCGACACATCCCGAATTGCTCGATTGGCTGGCCGAGGAACTGGTCGCGCAGGGCTGGAGCCGCAAGCAGCTGATACGGCAGATCGTCGACTCGGCCGCGTACCGCCAGGCCTCGCAAACGCGACCGGATCTGGCCGACGTCGACCCGCTCAACGACTGGTTTCACCGCCAGAACCGGTTCCGCATCGACGCCGAGCTGGTGCGTGACGTGTCGCTATCGGTCGCCGGCCTGCTTTGCGACAAGGTGGGGGGCCCGAGCGTCTATCCACCGCTGCCTGCCGACGTCGCGGCGCTCAGCTATGCCAACAACTTCAAGTGGAGCACGAGCCAGGGCGAAGACCGCTATCGCCGCGGCATGTATACGTTTTTCAAGCGCACGGCGCCACATCCTAACCTGACGACCTTCGATTGCCCCGATGCCAACACCACGTGCGTCGAGCGCCGCACGTCGAACACGCCGCTGCAAGCGCTGACGACACTCAACAATGAGTGCTTCGTCGAGGCGGCGCAAGCGCTGGCCCGGCGGGCTTTGAGCGAGCCGGCCGCCGACGATGCCCAGCGGCTGACCCGGGCCGCGCGGTGGTGCATCGGACGACAGCCCACGGCCGAGGAGCTAGCCACGCTCGCAGAGCTGCTCTCTGGCAGCCGTGCTTGGTACGGCGAGCACCAGGCCGACGCGGCGACCGCCGTGGGCGCATTTCAGCCGGCCCAGGCGAGACAGGCGGAAGCGGCCGCCTGGGTAGCAACGGTCCGCGTGCTATTAAACCTCGACGAATTTCTGACCCGCGAATAGCTGAAGGTGCGCACGATGTCCGCCGATCCACTGCAAGCCGTCGCGCAAAGCCGCCGTCAGTTTTTCACCACCGCCGCCAGCGGCTTGGGAGGCTTGGCGCTTACCGCGGCAATGGCCGACGACGGGCTGCTGGGCGCAAAATCGGCCCAGGCCGCCAGCAGCGCGATCGACCCGCTGCAGCCCAAGGCGCCGCATTTTCCGGCCCGGGCCAAAGCCTGCATTTTCATTTTCATGGAAGGCGCGCCCAGCCAGGTCGACCTGTTCGATCCCAAGCCCAAGCTCAACGAACTGCACGGCCAGAAGCTGCCCGACTCGATGACCAAGAACGTGCGGTTCGCCTTTCTGAAGAAAGACACCGCCACGCTGCTGGGCACCAAGCGCAAGTTCGCGCCCCAGGGCCAATGCGGCATGCAGCTCTCGGAACTGATTCCGCACCTGGGCTCAGTGGCCGACGACCTGCTGCTCGTCCGCAGCATGCACACCGACCAGTTCAACCATCACCCCGGACAGCTGCTCATGCAGTGCGGACGGGCGTCGTTCGGGCTGCCTTGCATGGGCTCGTGGCTCACCTATGGGCTGGGTAGCGAGTCGCGCAATTTGCCCGGCTACGTCGTGCTTTCCGCCGGGCGCGGGTCGAGCGGCGGCGCTTCGCTCTGGCAAAGCGGCTTTCTGCCGTCGGTCTACTCCGGCGTGCTGTTCCGCAACCAGGGCGAGCCGGTGTTGAACTTGCAAACCCCCGCGGGTCTTTCGGCGCCGCTCCAGCGCCAGGGACTCGACGCCCTCGCACGGCTGAACCAGGCGCGCTACGAGCAAATGCTCGATCCGGAAATTGCCAGCCGCATTGCCAGCTACGAGTTGGCTTTCCGCATGCAATCGGCCGCGCCCGAGCTGATCGACCTGAGCGGCGAATCGCAAGCGACGCTCGACATGTACGGCCTCGACCGCAAGGAGCCCGATCTGAAGGCTCACCGCGGCGGCGGCCCTGGCCAGTTCCGCGCTTTCGCGGCCAATTGCCTGCTGGCCCGGCGCATGGTCGAGCGCGGTGTGCGGTTCGTCAACATCATTCACGCCTCGTGGGATCACCACTCGAACCTCGATGAGGAGCTGCCGTTTAACGCCGCAATGGCCGACCA
>CAZPED010000155.1:4321-7400 GCA_964585335.1 uncultured Planctomycetaceae bacterium
CGCGACTTCCGCCTCACCGACGTCGGCGGCAAGGTCATCGACGCCTGGCTGGCCTGAGCGGGCTTGCCGATTCTCGTGCTCCCGACGCATTTGCTACCGCATCAGCGAGCGCAGCTGGACCACCAGCGACTGGTGATAGCGATTCAACTGCTCGTCGATCCGCTCGGTAATCTGGCGCTCGATCCGCTGCTCGAGACGGGCCAGCATCTCCTGAACGAGCGACTCCCAGGCCGTCGGTTGCACCTCGACCGTTACCGACTCGCGCGCCCGCGGCATCGACGGCGGCGCTGATTGCACTCCGTCGTTGGGCAACAAATCTGCAATCTCCGGCGGCCACTGGCGCGGTGGCCTCAGCTCTGGAGGCAGAGGTGGCCGGCCGTCCGGAAGGCCGAACGGCGTTCGGTGCCACGGCCGCAGCACGAGATCACCATAGTCGTCTGAACCGGAAGGGCGAGGTTCAACGGGCGGCATGTATTTCTCATCGCCCGTCGAGGGCCCTCGAATCGAGGGCATCGGCACGGGAGGCACCGGCTGCTCGCCAGGCCGTTCCGGCGCGGGCCGCGGCGCATCGGACGACGCCGTAACCTCGTCGTCCCCAGATTCGGCCGCTCCCGACGGCTCATCAATCACACTGTCGGTTTCTGCCGCCTGCTCCTCCCCGTGCGATTCAAACTCCACGTCACCCGGTTGCGGCGCATCGTCGTTTGAGCCGGGCTCCGTGGGCCAATTAGGCTCGCCGCCGCTGGAAAGGTACCGCGCATCGTCCACGCTCGCAGCGGCTTCGTCGCCGAGCGTGTAGGGCTGAAAATCGGTCGCTGCGACGTCAGCCTGCGGACCGAAGTCGGCCGTCGACGATTCGACGTCGATCGCGGGACTGTCTGAGTCGGCCGCCCGTTGGATCGTCGAGCCGTCGAGTGTCAGCTCATCTTGAGGTAGCTCGGCGCCAGCCTGGTCATCGGCGTCGCCGGGCTTCGACTGATCTTCAGCCGCTTGATCGCTCACTTCCGCAGGCCGCGGCTCCTCATGGGGCGTCGATGGGCGCCGCGATTGCTCGGGTCCGTCCGGCAACTCGTCTTCCTGCCGTCGATGCTGCTGGTCCACGACCGGCCTCCTGCAAACCTGCTGGGCAACCGTTCAAAAGCGGAGCCGCACCAACGGCCGCGATCGAGCAGAGCCAGTCGGAGTAAGCACCACGAGAGGCCACTGTAGCGCGCGCCTGGCCTGAAAGTCAGAGGAAGTTTCTACTTCAAATCGGCAGCGCGCGGCGCGTACGGCCCGACTACTTGGCCGGCGGCGAATTGCCAATGCAGTAGAGAAACCGCGTCGAGCGGCTAAAGATTTGTCCCTGGCAGGGGACGAGCGACGCGCGGAAGATTTCGTCCGGCTCGGCGGGCAATTTGCTCTCGGCCACGACGTTCAGCTTGTCGCCGGGCTCGACGACGGTAGTGCCCCCCGCTTCGCTCTGAAAGTACACACGCCCCTCGGCCACTAGCGGCGTCGAGCTGTACTTGTCGGCCAGCCGGTCCTTCCACAGCTCCTTGCCGCTGGCGCAATCGTAGCAGGTGAGAATGCCGGCCATGCTGATCACCATCAGGTAGTTGCCCACCGCCACGGGCGACGGCAGGTCGCGACCCGCGCGACGCGGCGTGTGCCAGACGCGGTCCTTGCCGGTCACATCCCCCTCTCCGCCCGGACGCACCGAATAAATATCGCCCGCCAGCCCGTTGACCACGTACAGCAGTCCATTTTCATATGCCGGCACCGGCTCGCCGCGGCCGTTGAAACCCTTGCACCACCACAGCTCGCGCCCCGAGCGCGGGTCGTAGCTGCGCACGCCCGTGTGACTGTTGAGGATCAGCTCTTCGCGCTGGGCGCCGCGGATCACGATCGGCGTGCTCCAGCCGCGGACCACCTCGCGCGGCGTGTTCCACACCGTTTCGCCCGTGCGCGCGTCGACCGCCAGCAGCGACGATTCCTTCGACTCGCTATCACAGTTTTGAATCACCAGGTCGCCATGAAAAATCGGGCTGGCCGCCGTGCCCCAGGGTCCCTCGAACTGGCCCAGGTTGCGCGACCAGAGGTGTTGGCCGTCGAGCGAGTAGGCGTGCATGCCGCCGCGGCCAAAAAAGGCCACGACCACCTTGCCGTTGGTCGCGCAGCTCGAGGATGCCCAGCCGTTCATCACGTGCGACGGCTCGGGCTCGCCGGTCCAGGCCACATGCTGCCAGAGCAGTTTGCCCGACTTGCGATCGACGGCAAACACTACGCGCTGGCGTCCCTTGTCGAGCGCGCTGGTGAGGAAAATGCGATCGCCCCAGATCACGGGCGACGACTGGCCGACGCCCGGCAACTCGGCTTTCCACAGCACGTTGTCGGCCGACCATTTGAGCGGCAAGCCGGTTTCCTGCGTGTGGCTATCGCCGGCCGGTCCGCCCCAGCGCGGCCAATTCACTTCGGCGCCGGCCTCACCGGCCAACACCAGGGCGAGAATCATCAACCCGGCAGCGAGTCGAGATCGAACATTGCAGCAGCGCATGCGCGGAAGTCCCTTTTGGCAAACGGCAAGGCAACGTGCCAACGCCGACAGTTTAGCACCCGCCGGCGGCCAGCGACACAATGCCAGCCCGCCTCGCCTTGCCGCCGTCACGGCCCGATCATCTCGCGAGCCACCCCGCGGCTTACACCAGGGCTTCGATCGGCTTGCCGTCCTCAATCATGTAGGTCGGGCGGCCCGTGGTGTTGTTGAACTGCACGTGAGGATCGATACCCAGCGTGTGGAACACCGTGGCCATCAGGTCTTGCGGTCGGATCGGCGCCGTTTTGGGCAGATCGCCCTTGGGCGTGCTTTGACCGACGACCTGCCCCATCTTCAGGCCGCCGCCCGCGAGGGCCAGCGTGCTCAGCGGCGCCCAGTGATCTCGGCCCGCGTTGCGATTTACCTTTGGCGTGCGGCCGAATTCTCCGGTGATGACCAACAGGATATTGTCGCTGAGCCCGCGCTGGTGCACGTCGTCGACAAACGCCGAGACGGCCCGATCCAGTTCGGGGCTCCGCTTTTCCATGTTGTCTTTGATCTTCT
>CAZPED010000156.1:0-7339 GCA_964585335.1 uncultured Planctomycetaceae bacterium
CTTCATTCTCCAGCGATTGCACGGCTTTGCGTCGCACGGCCCGGTTGATGGCCATGCGGTTGGTCACCGATTGGATCCACGCGGGAAACGCGCCCGGATCGCGCAGTTGCGAGATCTTTTGCATGGCCCGCACCAGCACCTCCTGGCAAACTTCCTGGGCTTCGGCATGATTGTTCAGCCGCCGGTAGGCGGTGGCGTAAACGGCCCGCTCATAGCGTTCGGCCAGTAGTCCAAAAGCCTCCCGGTCTCCGTCCTGGGCGGCGAGCACGAGGCTTGAGTCAGTGTCTTCGGCAGTGATCTCTGCAAGTTCCATATACCACTCTCTCCCGATCGGGGGCATACACGTAAGAAGGCACGAAACGCGGAAAACTTGCCAAGGTTCGCGGTCGGTCGAATGCCAAACAGGGCAAACGGACCGTGGCCTTGGCCGGCTTTACGGGTTCGTCACGGGCACTGATTGCGAAACGCTATTCGCCTCAGGCGGTCGTGACGAGCACGGGCGACGTCAGTCGCACCGGCTGCCATTGCGGCCCCGTAATCGCCAAGCGCATTGCCATGGCTTTCAGGGCCGCGCCAGTAACCGCCGCGACGACGGTGACGCGCTTAAGGGCGCGTGCACGTTCGCGGGCACGGTAGCTGGAGTGCCGTTTGTGGAGATGCTGCGCAGCACTAGCGCACGAATCGATCCACAACGACACGACGCGGTCTTGGCCGAAACCGAAGACGTTGCAAATCGTGAAGCTGTTGATGTTCGTACGCATGGGAAACTCCCTGCGCTGCGCGCGGTTGAGAGAACGGAACGATCAAACAAATCGGGGTTAAAAAGGGCGGATAACTCCGCCACAGTACTACTACACTCGCACGTTTACCGTCCCCGGTCAAGCTGAAGGAGCACCGCTCCCTAGCCCGCCAGCAGGGCGGTCGTGGGTTTAGACACCTCATCGACCGGCAGGTTCACGTGGGAACGAAACTTTTTTCGAACTTTCTCCGAAAGTACTCCGGCCGCCGCCGCTTGACGAAGGCGCAGGCAATCCCTAACGTCTAGTCTTGCAGCCATTTATCGCTTGAGTCCGCCACCCCGAACGCGAAGGCCTGCTGATGTCCGGATTTTTCAAAAGCCTGCTGGAAACCGACCGAGTAATCCGCGTCTTTTGCACCGGCCGGCTGGTCCATCCGGTTTCCATCCAGCTTTTCGGCTTGGCCGGGGGGTACGACGGCTTCTGGCTCGACGCCGAACATGCTGGCATTAGCACCGAGCAAATCACGATGGCCGCGTTGGTGGGCCGAGCCTGCGGCCTGGGCAGCTTCGTGCGGATGCCCGTCACGAACTACGCCGCCGTGACGCAAGCCTTTGAGTCGGGAGCCGACGGCGTGATGGCCGCCCAGGTCAGTTCGGCCGCCGAGGCGGAGAAGTTCGTTACCTGGTCGAAGTTCGCTCCCCGTGGCATGCGCGGCGTCAACACGCAGGGGGCCGACGCCAACTTTACTCATAAGACGCCGCTCGAACTGGCGCGCGACGCCGATCGCGATCATTTCGTCGCCATCCAGATCGAAACGCTGGGCGCCTTGGACGAGGCCGAGCAGATCGCGGCCATCGACGGCGTCGACTTGCTCTTCATCGGCCCATCGGACCTCTCGCAAGCGCTGGGCGTGCTGGGGCAACCCGACCACGCCCGCGTGTGGGAAGCAATCGACGAAGTCGCCGCGGCCTGCCGCAAGCATGGCAAGGCCTGGGGCATCGTGCCGGCCGGTCCGGCTTATGCCGACCGCTGCGCCGAGAAAGGTTGCCGCATGATCACCTTCGGCAGCGACGTCATGGCCATGCGGCTGGGCGTTCAGGCCGTGCAAACCATGTTTGCCAGCCAGTTCAAGCCGTAGCAGGCCCCGGACGGCGCTGGGCTAACTCAAGTCGCGGACGTCGAACGACACGCTCTTGACCTTGGACCGGGCGATTTCGCGAATGGCATCGCGGGCGCGGAAGAACGCTTCGACCACCTGCGCATCCCATTGCTTGCCCGAGCCATCGCGCAAGATCGCGTCGAGTTTCTCGTCCGACATGCCTTGCCGGTATGGCCGGTCGCTGCCCATGGCGTCAAACGAGTCGGCCACGGCCACGATTCGGGCCAGCAGCGGGATGCTTTCCCCGGCCAGCCCTTGCGGATAGCCGCGTCCGTCCCACTGCTCGTGGTGGTGCAGTACGACCGGCAGCACTTCGTCGAGCTGCTTGATGTCGTTGAGAATCTTGAAGCCGATTTCGGCGTGCGACTTGATATGTTCGTACTCGGCCTCGGTCAGCTTGCCGGGCTTGCGCAATACTTCGTCGTCGATGCCGATCTTGCCCACGTCGTGCAGCAATCCCGAGAGGTAGACCGTGTCGACCTGGCGCGCGTCGCAGCCCAGTTCCTGGGCAATGCGCACCGCCACACGAGCCACGCGGTCGCTATGGCCGCAGGTGTAGGGATCCTTGGCATCGATGGCCGAGGTGAGCGCCCGGACCATGCCGGCGAACAGTTCGCGCTGCGACTGATACAGTTCGGTATTGCCGCTGTGAATGCCCAGAATGGCGCCGACCGAGCTGAGCAGGCTGGCTTCGACAGTACCAAATTCGCCACCCAGGTTGTGGTTAAAGGCCGCCAGCCAACCGAACAGGCGGTCGCCCTCGCAAAGCGGCACAAGCACCAGTTCGCGCACTTCGGGCCAAGGCCAGGCCGGCTGATCGGTCATTACCCGATTTACCACCAGCGGTCGCTGGTGCGGCGCCACTTCGAAGTACTCGACGATGGCCGACATTTCGTCGCTCGTGATCGGGCAGGGGCCATGCGCGATTAGCTTGGCTTCTCGACGGCCTTCGAGCTGGGCTTCGGGGGCCGACGCCAGAAACTGCACGGCCAGCGATTCCACCGGCACCACCTCGCTCAGCCAATCGAGCGCCAGGCGGGCCAGCTCTTCGTCGTTAGCCGATAGCTTCAAGTTCTGCGTCAGACGGTAGAGCAGGCTGATTTCTTCGTAAGTCGTGGACAGATGGACCGACAGGTCGCGGATTTCGCTTTCCAGCGATTGCAGCCGGGTTTCGGCCACGAGGCGCTCGGCGGCCAGTTGACCCATCCGCAGCAGCACGTCGGGCACCCAGCAGGTTTGCTCGCTGATCCAGCGGCTGGCGTCGGCCGGCTCGAGCCCGAGTAACGTCGAGGCACGCTGCAGCTGGGTGGCCGTCGTGCGGTGGGTCGTGACGAACGTGCCCACCGCGACCAGGTTGAATTCATCGGTCCGCACAGCGGGATGGCCATCGCCACGAGCGGATCGTCCTCGACGATCAACTCGGTCTGGCCGCGCACCGCGACCTGCCGACACAATTGGCCGAGCACCGACCAGTCGCGCGCCGATTGATCGAACGAACAATGGAGTAGCTCGCCGCTTTGCCCGTCGACCAGGTGGAACTCCACTTGGAACCACTGTTCGAGCTTGGCCAGCAGGGCGGCGCAGGCCGCCTCCAACTGGGCCGCCACTTCGTCGGCAGTCAGACGCGCCGCAAGGCCGTTCGCTAGGATCGAATTGGTTTGCACCGACATGGCGCGACCTCGAAAAACAATGCAATTGATGCCCCTTCTCCCCCAAGAATAGGTCATAACGACCTTGCAATTTGCAGAGTTCCAAACCGGGCGTCAGACCTTCACATAAGCCGGCTCGCGGCACTGCCGGTTGCGCGGGTCAGTGCGAATGTGCCGCCGCGAATTGCGTCGGTCGGGGGGAGGCAAAACGAAGCCTCGGATCGGCTAGCTGCCCTGCCGATTGCGGTAGCGCGCGCTGACCCGATGCAGCAAGGCCCGCTCTTTGGCCGAGAGGCTTTCCATGCCCGTCTCGTGCAGACGTAACAGAATGTCGTCGACCTGCCGCTCTTCTTCCTGCTCTTGCCATTGTCGCCGCCGGCGGCGCAAGGCACGGCGGTTATCCAGCCAGCGTTTCAGCGAGCCGACCGGGCGCTGCGGCGGATCGACGCCCCGCTCCAGGCTCGTATAGCCTTGCGAGAAGTCGTAGCTCAGCAGCTCTTCATCCCAATCGCTCTGGTCGAGCCGGGCTGCCTCGTGCTGTGCGCTGAAATAGACCAGCGTGGCCAGCAGCATCAGCGGAACCCAGGTGGGAAGCACGGCAGCCGAGCGCACGTCGCCCAGCACCCAGGCGAAGACCAGTAGCGCCAAGGCCGTCAGCTTCGACGTCCGCACGACCACCAATCCGGCCGTGCGATAGTCGAGCGCCGGCCACAGCAGCGTGCGCAACATGCGGGCGCCGTCAAACGGATAGGCCGGCAGCAGATTGACGACCAGCACCACCCAGTTGATCCAGAAGGTCAGCTTGAGGGCGACCTGCCAGGCGGGGCCGTCGTCCAGGCCCTCGGGCGAGAGCGGATTGACAAGCTCTGGCACGCTGAGATCTGACATCACGATGGCGGGCAATACCAGCAGCAGGATGCCCAAATTCACGAGCGGACCGGCCAGCGCCGTGATCAGCTCGGGCTGCGACTCGCGCGGCACATCGGGATAGCGCAGCCCGCCCAGCGGCCCAAGCAGCAACTGGTCGGCCTGGCCGCCCACGCGCACCGCGGCGCAGCAATGACCGAGCTCGTGCGCCAGCACGCTCAGCAGCAAAATGCCGACGGCCATCAGCCCATAGGTTGGGTCGACCTGTTGGGGCCGGCTGGTGCTTAGGAACAGGGCAAACACCGCCGTCACGACCAACACCGCGTGAATGCGGATGTGCAGCCGGCGCCAGCGCCCGAGATATAAGCTCCAACTCGAAGAATCGCTCATACTTGCGCCGTGGTGAACCGCGGAAAAAGCCAGGCGGCTTGGAGCAACCTCCTACCGTGGCTATCTTAACAGCCGGTACCGACCGAATCAACGTTTCTACACAGCACGTTGTGCGCCAATGGACATCGAAACTCAGGAACTTTTGGCCACCCGGCGCTTTCGCGTCGTCCGCCAAACCCAGCGCGGCCCCGACGGCAAACCCCACGTCAAGGAAACCGTGCAGCACCCGGGCGCGGTGGCCATTCTGCCGCTGCTCGATCACGACCAGGTTTGTCTGATCCGCAACTACCTCGTAGCGGTCGACCGCACATTGATTGAACTTCCGGCCGGCACGCTCGAACCCAACGAGGACCCAGCCGTCACTGCGGGCCGCGAGCTGATCGAAGAAACTGGCTACCGTGCCGGACGCATCGAAAAGCTGCGGGAATTCACCATGTCGCCGGGAATCTTGAACGAGCGCATGTACTTGTTCCTGGCCCGCGATCTGCAACCGGGGCACACGGCGCTGGAGCCGGGCGAGACGATCGAGTCGCTCGTCGTTTCCTGGGCCGAGGCCATGCAGATGGTTTTCGACGGCACGATCGAAGACGCCAAAACGCTGGTCGGGTTGCTGTACTACGACCAGGTGCGTAACGGCCGGGCCACCTCATCGCCGTGAGGCGGGCGACTGAGCCGCCGCGGAAGTCTCGCCGGCGGTTTTAAGACCGACTTCGGGCGACGGCGCCCACAGCGCGTGAACGCGCGCTCCCGGCGGCTCGGCCGAACGTAAGGGCGCTTGCCAGCGCGTGACCCGTGATGCCGTGGGCGGGCCCTGCCAGTCGCCGGCAAATTGCACCGCCGAGCGCGTCAGGCCGGCCACTTCGAATGCGTCGTCGCTGAGCGCCGCGAATGGTTTCTCTCTCGCGCGCCACACGGCCAACGACGTCGGCAGCGTTAGCAGCGAGCCGTGGCCGCTCCAGACCAGCCCGCCCAGCAGCTTGTCGGGCTTGAAGCCCAGGAACATCAGCAGCGGCGCTTCTGTTTCGGTGGCCAGTACGCAGTCGATGGCCGAGATGCTGATCGGACCGCTGGCCTCGTCGCGGTTGGCGCGGCAAGCCAACACCGGGCTGTCGCCGCGCGTGGTGACATGTTCGAGCGTGAGGGTGATCGCTTCGTCGCCGCGCGGCGGCCGATGCAGATAGAGCAGGGGGCCTGAGTTGACGCACAACGCGTTCTGCCATTGCACGGCTAGCTGCGGCGCTCCCAGGCAGTGGACGGCGGCCGCCGTTTCACGCAGCACGCAGTCGAAGAAGGTCAGTTCACCGCCGCCAGCCAAGGGCGATTCGGCGCCTAACCACGCCACGGCCGCAGCGCTCCCTTCGCCAGCCGAGGAAAACGAACACTGTCGAAACTCGACCGATTGGGCTTCGACGACGATCATCGCCTCGGTTTGCCCGCGCGCCGAGCGGTCGGCCTCGTGCTGCCAAACGAAGTCGATCCCCTCGAAGCAGACGCCTTCCTGCCGCACCAACAGGCCCTCGCGCGGCACCACGATCACGGGTCGCTGGCCGTCGCGGCCGCGTACCTTCTGGCCCGACTTGAGCGCTAGCGAACGCCGCAGCACGCTCTTGCCGCCCGGCAGCACCAGCACGTTGGCGGGCTTGGCCAGCGGTTGCTGGGCGCTGGCCAGGCGCACGGGCGAAGTTGCTTGGGCCGGCGCCGATGTCGACGGCGTTGGCGGTTGCTCGGGCAGCGCCGCGGCAACCGCCGGATTCGGGGCCGGCAGTGGCCTGGCCGTTAGCGGACCGCGCATGGCTAGCGCGCCGAGGCCGGCCGCGGCCGTCAACACGACGCACACCGCCGCGGTGCTGGCCCCCAGCGCCTGCCGCGTTGCACTCGGCCGGTACGATCGCCTCTTGGACGCACTCCAAAGCGTGGCCGGTCGCTCAAAATGCCGGCCTACCTCTGCGGCGCCGCTCCGAGTTGGCGCGCCTAGGTGCGCGGTGAGTTCGGCGAATGATGCTGGGCGACACGTGGGCGACTTGGCCGTCAGCCAGCGGATCGTGCTGGCCAGGATCTCGGGCACTTTCGGGGCCAAAAGCGCTACGTCGCACAGGGTGCCGGCATGTACCGATTTGAGCTTCAGCAAGCTGTTGCCGCTGGCAAACGCCGTGCGACCGGTGAGCAGTTGCCACAGCAGACTGCCGCAGGCAAATAGATCGCTGGCCGTGGTCGGCGGGCTACCCGTGGCAATTCGCTCGGGCGAAAGACCATCCAGCGCGGCGGGGGGCAAATCGCAGAAGCTATAGCCTTCGGCCGGCCGCACGATGCCGCGGAAACCTGGCATAGGCAGCACGGTCTGGCCCGAGCGCTGCACGATCAGTCCGCCAGCGCAAATATCGCCATGCACCACATGAAAGTGTTCCCACGCGGCAAGCTGTGCTGCCAATTGCCGGGCAATCTCGAGGACGATTTCGGGCGCGAGCCGGCCGTTCTCGACCAGCCAATCGGCGGCCACTACGCCGTCGACTGGCATGCAGACAGCCCAGGCCATG
>CAZPED010000157.1:0-7338 GCA_964585335.1 uncultured Planctomycetaceae bacterium
CCGAAGCCGTGGGCCCGTCCGGCACGTGGCCCACGGCGGCGATGCCCTGGGACGCCAAGCGCTAAGCCTCGGTGGGCGCCAGCACTAACTGCCGCAGCGCGTCGAGGCTCAAAAGCAGATCGTCGCGCGAGATTTCTTGCCAGCCGGCCAGCTTGTGCCGCAGGATGCAGAGCTTGTAGGCCTCGAAGGCGTCGTTGACATCGGCTGGCAGCGGCGGCAAGTTCGCAAAGGGGCGCACCGGCTCGACGCTGCTGGTGGCGCTGTCGTAAGCGTCGGCGGTCTGTCCTTCGCCGTCGCCGTCTTCCGCGTCGTACTGCGAGGCATCGTCCGACTCTTCGTCGCTCTGGTCGTCGTCATGGCCGCTGGACTCTGCCGTCCCCGCAGGCGCGGAGGCGCTGCTGGCCACCGCGGTGGTTTCGTCCCCTTCAGACGGCTCGGCGTCTTCGTCCCACGGCGCGGCTACTTCGGCCAGGGTGTCCTCGGTTTCCGTGGTGTCGGTGCCATGCACGGCGGCTCGCTGCGAGCGCATGTCGGCTACGGACCAGTCGTTTTGCACGGCCCCTTCAAGCCACATTTCAGCGTCGTCCCAATCGAGGGCTGCTTGAAAGTGGCTCCAGTACAGCCCCAGGTAATCCTCGCGCACGCCGCCAAAACGTTCGTAAGCGCGGCGCAAACGGCCGACGTGCTGCGGCGTGACGTTGCCGACGCGGCGGCTCCAGGCTTCGTCCGAATACTCGCCCGCCGGGGCGCCCGAGGCCTTCAGCGCCTCGCGCCAGTTGCAGATGATCTGCCCCTTTTCCCAGTTGGTCGTGCTGACCAGACGTTTCCATTGACCCAAGAACTGTTCGGACGTTTGATCGACGGGCGCGGATTCCATGCGGCAAGTGGCTTCCTGGTTCCAGAGAGATTCGTGCCGGCGATCGACAAGCGGTCGTCACTCGGCCTGCGGCGCGATTCTAACATGGCCCGAACCGCCACCAAGACGCCGGGCGCCGTCAAGAGGCGAAATCCGCGCCGCCGCGCGGTCATAAACGTTAGCCGCGACAAAGTTTCCTGGTCGCTTACTGCCAGCTATGCCGGCCGCAAGGGCTGGGGAAAACGTGTCGATCGCTGTCGATAACCGCCAGCGGGACACCGGGCAGCGCCGTTAGGGAATGTCGAGCGAACCGTCTTCCAGGATCGGAAACGCTCCCCAGGCAATCTCCCACAGGTAACCGTCGGGGTCGGCGAAGTAGCCCGCGTGGCCGCCCCAGAACGTATCCTGGGCCGGCTTCACGATTGTGCCGCCAGCTTGTTCGGCCAGCGCCAACAGCCGGGCCACGTCGTCGCGCTCGCGCACGTTGTGCGCCAGCGTGATGCCTGCGAACTTGGCGCGCGGCACGGCGAACGCCGGCCCCACGTCCTCGGCCAGCTTGTCGTAAGGATAGAGCGCCAGCCGCGTGAACGACGTCTGAAAAAAGATGACGCCCCGCTCGACATTCCAGGTGGTCGGAAAGCCGAGTGCATCGCGATAAAAGCGCAGCGAGCGCTCCAGATCGTCGACGCCCAGGGTGACGAGGCTGATCCGCGGCTCCAAGCCCGCCATGCTGCTAAGCTTGCGGCGGCACGGGCGCCGTTTCGGCCGATTCGAAACCGCAGCGGTTGTGCGTGCCGTCGCAAAACGGCCGGCGCGACGATTGTCCGCAGCGGCACAGCGCCACGGCGGGCTTGTCGGGGTTGAGCGGAAAAGCGTTGCCGTGCTGATCGACGACAGTCACCGGACCTTCCACGAGAAACGGACCGTTGGGACGCATGCGAATGGTAACAGACATTTTTTCGTCCTGGCTATGTGGCGATGGACCCGCGCGACGCGGTTCAACCCGGTCGCTGCCAAAGTGTATCGCAACCCAATCGAAAGGCAACACGCTGGCGAGGGACCAGCGCACAAGCGGGCAATGCAACTCGCGCGGCGGCGGCGGCTATTTCTTGGCCTCGGGCGAGGTGACCGGCGCTGGCTCGGCCACCAGGCTGAATCGATAGCGCTGCCCACGGGCAGTTGTTTCCGGCGGCTTCGCCTGGGCCGCGGCGCCGCGCTGATCGATCACGCGTTTGACCTGGGCGGTGTCCTTACGCAGCTCGGCCATCAGCGATTCGACCTGCGCGGCACTCGCCTCGACGACGTAAGTCTGCCGCGCACTGCCAGGGCGCGCGGCGGGCTGCTTCGCTTCGTCAGCTGCCGCTTGCTCGCCACGAGTGGCCGCTGGGCCGAAAAAGCGCGTCATGCTGTCGGGCATCCAATACACGTTCTGGCTGGCCAGTAACTTTTCAAAGCCCTTGGTGCGCAGGAACTCGGCCGTCACTTCGCACTCCACGTCGGCCGGCAGTGACGCGAGTTTCTGCTCCACAGCCGCTGGCATCGACGCACGCGGCGCTTCGCCGGCGGGCTCCGCGCTGGCAGGCGCGGGGCTGGGGGCTCCAGGACTGGGAGACGCCGAACCAGGAGGCGGAGGACTGGACGGCGCCGCGGGGCTGGCGGACTCGCCTGGCGGCGCGGCAGCGGCGGGCATGGCGGCCGCCGCGGGCGCCGGCACCGCCGATACTCCTAATTGTGCCCCTTGATCCGCAGATTTGGCCGTATCGTTCGCGGGCAACGTGGCCGAGCGCTTGGCCGCTAAGTTGGCGCTGGGGGGAGCGACATACTTGTCTGCGAGGTCCTCGGGCGCGGCCCCTTGGCCGGCAAGCTTCTCGGTGGCTTCCGCGGGCGCCGCGCTGCTCGGCTTGGCGTCGGCAGGCGCTGGGCGAGCGGTGATGGACGTCTCGCCTTTGGGAGCTTGCGCCACCTGGCGCTCCGGCGCTTCCTCGCGATCGAATAGCGCAATCAATAACGCCGCGGCGACGGCCACCGCCGGCCAGGCCAGCCGGCGCCAGCCCGCTCCGCGCAACCACCACTGGCCGATTGTCGACGGCCCCGGGGCGCTTTCGTCGGCGCCTGGCCCACGCAGTACGGCTTGTTCGGCGCGGCGCAACACGGCGGGCGCCAAATCGTGGCCGACTTTTTGCCGCGGCAACGCTCGCAGCGTCGCGCGCAGCGCCAAAAGCTCATCGTGCAATTGTCGCAGCTCGGGATGTTCGGCCAGCCAGCGCTCTACGTCGGCGCGTTCCTCGGGCGATAGCTCGCCGTCGAGGTAGGCGCTTACCAGTTCTTCGCGCTGTTGCTCGTTCATAAATCGCGGCGACCGTCAGGTCACGTCTTCTTGAAGAATGGCTTTCAACTGGTCGCGCAGTTGCAGGCGGGCGCGGTGCAAGCGGCTGCGGATCGTGCCGACCGGCAGGTCCAGGATTTCGGCAATCTGCTCATAGGCACAACCATCAACTTCGCGCAGCGTCAGGATCGCGCGGTGCTCGTCGCTCAGCATCGCCATTGCTTGCCGTACCTGGATGGCACGCTCTTCTTGTTCCAGGCGGGCCTCAGGCGGATCGTTGCGATCGACCGGCTCGTGGCCCAACTCCTCGCGCCCTTGTTCCACCGACAGCGTGGGCCGCTGCCGTCGGCGGCGGCTGACTGCCAGGTTAAAGGCAATCCGGTACAGCCAGGTGTAAAAGCCGCTGGCCCGCTCAAACGTGTCGAGCTTGACGTAGGCCTGCACCAGGGCATCTTGCGCAACGTCGAGAGCGCCATCGGCCGAGCCCACCACGTGGACCAGGCTGTTATAGAGCCGGTCCTGGTAGCGCGCAACCAGTTGGCCGAATGCCGCGGAGTCGCCGCCCAGCGCGGCATCGATCAATGCGCCGTCTTCGTTCACAACCGCTCCGTCCGCTTAGACGCCATTGGCCCGGAGTTAGTTCCCCCGGCCCGCCCCCACCTGGAATTTCCCAGAGAATCCTCGGGCGCCGACCGGCCAACGGTCGATTGTCGAACCCAGCTTTCGAATTGTCAAACTGCGCCCGTGCGCTGCCGGGCGGCACGGGCAGTTGCCGGCGTGCTGGGCCGGGAGCCGATCACCCGCGCAGGCCACTGGGCAATGCGGGGGGGCCGCGTCAGCAAATAGACCCACAAGCACACGCCGCCGGCAAAAATCAGGATGCTGATGTTCTGCGAAATGCTCATGTTCGTATTGAACACGGCCGATTCATCGACCCGGATGATTTCCAGCAGAAACCGCGAGATCGGGTGAATCACCAACACCAGGGCCGTCAATTCGCCCTCGCGCCGCTTGTATGGCTCGTAGGCCAGAATCAAGAAGCACAACAGCAGCCCGTCGATCAGGCTGTACAACTGCGCGGGGTGCACGCTCAGGCTGCGCTGCGGGGGCCCGGTGATGTTCCACTGGGCATCGCGCGGCAACGCGTCGACGTGAATCGAAACCAGGCTCCCCTCGCCGTACAAGCTCAGCAAGGCCCACTGCGCATCTTCCACCTTGTCGACCCGCTGACCGTTGACGGCCTCGACGCGCTGGCCGGGTTTGAGCCCGGCGCGGGCCGCCGGCGAGCCCGGCTCGACGGCGTCGATAATCGCCGGGTCAGCCCCCTGACCGCGAAACACCAGGCCGTGCAGCGCCAGTTGGCCCTGCTGCACCTGGTCGACAAACGGCGGGCTCCCTTGCGGAAACTGCACCGACCAGGGCAACTCGCTCAACCCGCCATAACAGCAACCGTTCAGGAAGCAGCCGATTCGCCCCAGCGCCACCCCCAGCACCACGCCCGGCGCCAGCACGTCGGTGAGCGCCAGCGCGGGCAGGCGATGCCTGTACACGAACAGCAACACCGCTGCGGCGCCCGCCAGCAACGAGCCGTAAACGACCATGCCGCCTTGCGTCAGGTTAGCCATGGCCATGAGCGTTTCGCCCCAGCTGGCTTTCTGGAACTTGGGCCAATACTCGATGATGTAAAACGCCCGCGCGCCGATAATGCCTGACACGAGCGCCCAAACGGCCATCGACAGCACCAGGTCGGGATCGAGCCCGACACGTCGCGCGCGCACCATCGAGAGCGCAACCGCCGAGGCCATGGCCACGAACAGCATCGTGCCCCACGATTGGATGGGCAGCCCGCGGTTGCCCACCATGCGCGGCAGCACGAAAGCGATCAGCACGCCGGCAATAATGAGCATCACCAGCGAGCTGCGCGTTTCGGCGTTCCAGCCGCGCCGCGCGAGCGACCAGCCCATCACGGCCACGGCCACGACGGCCCAGATGGCCAGCAGCCAACCGAAGTCGAGCACCAGAAGGGTTTGATACATCCGCTTGGTTCCTGTTCGTCGCCGCGGGCCTCTTAGTCGATCAGTTCGTTGTCGATCAATCGGGTCGCGCCCACGCGTGCTGCCACCAGGGCCACGGCCGGACGGTCGAGCCGCTCGAGCGGCTCCAGCGTTTCACGATCGGCCACGGCCACATAGTCGACTTGCATGTCGGCGCTTCGCAGCTGCTGCTCGATCCGCTCGACGAGCACGCGGGCCTCGCGCGTGCCTTGGGCCGCCATTTGCCGTGCTTGCTGCAATCCGCGCGAGATCGCCAGCGCGCGCTCGCGCTCGCCGGCCGACAAATACCGATTTCGCGAGCTCATGGCCAGGCCGTCGGCTTCGCGCACCGTGGGACACACTTCCACGTGCAGCGGCAAGTCCAAGTCGGCCACCATGCGCCGCACCACAAGCGACTGCTGATAATCCTTGCGGCCAAAATAGGCCCGGTCGGGCTGCACCAGGTTGAACAGCTTGAGCACGATGGTCGCCACGCCACGAAAGTGCCCCGGGCGAAATGTGCCTTCCAGCCCCAAGGCCGGCCCCGCCGGTTCGACAAACGTTACGTGCCCGGGCGGAAACATTACTTCCGTGGCCGGCGCGAACACGACGGTCACGCCATGCCCGGCCAGCGCCGCGAGATCTGCCTCCAGCGTGCGCGGATAACGGCTGAAGTCTTCGTTGGGGCCGAACTGCGTGGGGTTGACGAAGATCGTGACGATGGTCGTGCCGCACTCGCGCGCACTGGCATCCACCAGGCTGACGTGACCGGCATGCAGCGCCCCCATGGTCGGCACCAACCCCACTAACTGGCCCTCGGCACGCGCCGAGCGAACCAGCGCTCGCAACTGGGCCACGTCGCTAACCAGGCGGGGAGGTGCGGAAAGGGTGGTCGAGCTCATGACTCTGCGAAAAACGGGGCGGATAGGAGACGAATCAATACGCTTGCAGGGCGGCAATCGCGGCTGCCGCCTCGGCCAGTTGTCCCTCGAACCCTTGCCGGCCGACGTACACCACGACTTGATCGGGCCGCGCCGCCAGGCGGGCAATCTCGGTGTCCAGCGGGCTGGCCGCCGAGGACCGAGCACCCTCCAGCGGCAGTTCGTCGAGCACGACCACCAACTTGGGCAAGACAACCTTTGCCCGCGCGGCAGCCCAATCCGCTTCGAACTGCACGAACTGATCCGCTGCGAGCTCGGCCCGCGCATAGGCCAAGGACTGGTCAAAATGAAAATCGCTGACCCACGGTTCACCCTGCGGTGGCGGTCCGCTCAACAGCGTGCCGTAGGCCGCGAGGAATTGTATCTGTCGCACTAGCGTGCGGCCAGACGAGTCATCGCCTTGCCCGCTCAAGGGTTGCGCGATCAATCGGCCCCCGAACCGCTCGACCAGGCCACGAGCCAAGCGCGTCTTGCCGCTGCCCGGAGATCCCAGCAGCGCCAAGTAGGGGGGAGCCTGGCGGCCATGTGCTAGCAAACGCTCCAGGCTCCAGCCGATCGTCGGGTGAACCCAATCGGCGGCGACTTCCACCGCGGGCTCGAGCACAAACCGGCGAAAGGCCATCCGCGGATGCGGCACATACAGATCGGGCTGGGCAACTACCAGCGAGGCGTAGAGCAGCAGATCGAGATCCAGCGTTCGCGCGTCCCAGCGGATCTCCCGCTGCCGTCCCCACTCGGTTTCGACCTGCTTTAAGCGTGCCAGCAGTTCGCCGGGCGAAAGTGTGGTCTCCAGCCGTGCCGCGGCATTGAGAAACGCGCCCTGACCGGACGGACCGCCCACTGGCGCGGTCTCGTGCAGCGAGCTGGCCGCCACGAGTTCGATGCCCGATTCGACGCTCAAACGCTCGAGCGCGCGCTGGATGGTCAGCCGGCGATCGCCGACGTTCGAACCCAAGGCAATCAGCGCTGCGGTCATGGCGAAAAACGGCCCCGGCCAACCATTGGGCCAGACCAGTCAACAAGCGAGGCTCGGCGGCAACACGCTCGGCCGCGTGCAAGCATTTTAGCGCCGCGAAGCGTCAAAGGCGACGCGCCGCGCGAAGCCGCGGCGTACGAGATGGGCGAAAAAAAACCTAGGGGGGGCATCCAAGCCACGACCGGGGCCGTCGACTATCGATCCGT
>CAZPED010000158.1:0-7305 GCA_964585335.1 uncultured Planctomycetaceae bacterium
TCTGCCACCCAGCTTAACGCAAACGACGCTCTGACAACCTGATCGATGAGGAACATTACAATGCGAGGCTTGTGGATTCGCTCGACGGTCATGGCCTGCGGCATGTGGGCGGTCTGTGCCTTGGCGGTTCATGCTCAAGCGCGCAGCCCATTCGCTCCGACCAACCGCGACGTTTACAATGCCGCTTATCAAACGCCGACGGTTAGTCCGTACGTCAACCTGGCCGTGAACTCGAATGGGCTGTCGACGTATCAGACGCTCGTGCGGCCGATGATCGATGACCGCGAGGCGATTCGGTTACAGGCCGACACGTTGCAGCAAATGCGGCAACAAATGCGCAACTCGCGGGAGCCCAAGGGCGGCAGCCCCGGCACGTCGACGCAGCCCAATGCCCGCTTCATGCACTACTCGCACTTCTACGGCGGAGCACGCTAGGCGCCGCTTTCGACGCCGGTAGACGGAAATCGCATGCCTGGCTGCCACCTGGCGCGGACCGCGAGCAGACAGGCGATGACGATCAGCACCAGTCCCGGCGCGCTGGGCGACAGTAGCAGCCACCAGGCGATGCCGGCCGCGCCGATGACGAACCAGAGTGCGAACATCGGCAACGGCCGCCGGCCCAGCGCGTAAGCGCCACCTCCGATCGCGGCCAGCATCGCCAAGGCCAACGCCCAACGGGGCGCGGCGCTGTCGCCAGCGACTGGCCGATAGTGCAGCGTCAAGTGCGACGCGGCGTCGGGCGACGCGGCGTACGTTGGCAGCAAGCCGCGGCGCGAGCCCGTCAGCAGATCTTTGCGGGTCGCATCGACGGTCATGGGATAGTTCCGGCCGCTGCCCGCGCCCAAACGCTTGTCGACCGCTTCGAGCTGTCCGTCGAGGCGGCTGGCCTGGATGGCTTCCTCGGATTGGGTGTTGTTCTGCTGGGTTGCCACGAGCAGCCAACTGAGCGCGCCGCGCGCGTGTTCGTAGCGCGCCCTCCAGGGGCGATACCAGCGGGCAATTTCCTGTGGCAAATGTTCGGCAATGGTCTCCGGGGGCAATCGCACCAGTCCCGTGATGGCCGTGAGCCGCTGCAATTCGTGCCGGGCCGCACTTGATGAAACCGCGGGGCTGGCAGGTTCGCCCAGCCCCCACTGTTGTCCAGAATAGACGGTCCAGAGCGTTTGGCCGACGGGGATCCCTTCGAGCGTGGGCGCGGCAAATCGCCGCGATTCGCCGCTGGCGTCGTAGGGGCCTTGATAGATCACCTCGAGGTGTTGCGGCAGCCTGGTCGACTGGAAGGCCAATCGCCAGCGATGGGGCCCCTGCTGGGTAACCTGGGCCGGTACGCCCTCAATGACGGCATGCAGCAGCCGACTGCCATGCGGAAGCTCGAGGACGCAATGGGAGACGCCACCCGGCTCGATATCGAATGCGGCAACTCCTTCACAGGCCCCGTCGCCCTGCCAGACAATTTGAATATCGGCCAAGGCGACGCGGGCCGCGGCGACCGCGCGCTCCACCGCTCTTAACGTTGCTTGAAAGCGGTCGCCAGCCACTTGATAGGTGATCGACGATTGGCGGGGACGGCGGCCGGCAAACTCGGCAGGCAGTGACGTTGGCGTCAGGCCGAGAATCTCCCAGGTGATTTGTTGAGCGTCGACCTGCTGGGGCAAAACCAGGAACCGCTCCTGCTGGTCGACTCCCAACAGACGCACGTCAGGAACGCGCAAGCGATCGCCCGCCGACGGGGCGATTCGCCCACGAATGCGCAGCAGCAGCGAGTCAGTCACTGCCTTGTCTGGCGTCACGATCAGTTCTCGGCGTTGTTCGCCCGGCAGCGGCACGATTTTGAATGGCGCGTCCACACGGAAGGGCTCCGACCATTGTGGCGGTATCTCGATATGGACGGCATCGAGCACTCCTGTGCTGACTTGCAAGTGACATTGGAGCTCGGCGGACCAGTTTTCGGCATCGCGCTCGACGTACACCGCCGCCGCTGCCCGCACTTGGGGCACGTTTGGCGTCACCTCGATGCTGAGCGGTTGCTGAGTGCTGTCCACCGAGTAGCGCCCCACCAGCTGCCCAAAACCCTCGGGCGGGCTGGCCGACTCCGACTCGAGCGGGTGCAGATTGGGTGACTCGGCCACTTGAACCAGGACCGACGGTTGCCGATAGATGAACAGTACCCGTCGCTTCACGTCGGCGCCGCGAATCTCGATGTATGGCGCCGCAAGCTCCTCGGAACTGGCAAAGCTGACGTGACCGCGCACCGAAATGCGTTGGCGGCCATCGACCGGCGCGTTAAGAAATGCCGTGACGCGACCATCGTCGCCAACCGTCCAGCGGGCCACGCGCTGCAGGCCCTCGTCGACCACGGAGACCTTATCGACCGTAATTCCCGGCGGTCCCTGGAGATTGATTTGCAGCAGGTGGCCACCGGTGATCGCCACTTGTCCCTCGAATTGGAGCAACGCCTGCGTCCGTCCCAAGCTGAGCTCAAGCGATTGCTCCGAGGTGACGCGGGCCTCGTTCGGCTGAGTCGATAGTACCCAAACGGGCTCGCCGCGCGGTACGACGTAGGCGGCTTGGGGACGAGCATCGGTGCCGGCTCCCCAGGCGGTCACGAATTCGGCAATATCCAGCGTGCGCGAGTCTTCGCCCGCTTGAATTCGCGGCTGCAAGGCACCGTCGACAGAGACGCCCAGGTAACGCCGGGAAAGCCTGGCACCCACCGATTCGAGCCGCGGCAACCGCAGGTTGCCCACGCCCGAGGCGTTGGTCATCAGAAAGGACAAGTCGACGGCTACCTCGTCGGCGACCGGTTTGCGCAGTTCGATTTCGACCCGCTGCGGCTCGCCGGGTAGGGTGTGCACGTCGGCGATGATCGACTGCGCGCTGGTAGACGGCAGCAGCCGCAATCGCGAATCGGTCAGCAAGCTCAAGCGACGGACGTTGCCGGCGAGCACTCGATACTTGAAACGGGCATCGAGCAGCGTGGTGCCAGGCCGCACGCGCATCCAGAGCAGTTCGTCCACTTCGAGATTGGGCGCAGGCGACTCCATGCCACCGGCCACCGGCCAGCGCAAGGCCAGTCGGTCGGCGGCGCCCAATTCCGCGGTCAAGGTCCCGCGCTGCTTGTCGACGCGAACTTCGCCCCGGGCCGAAGGCAATTCAATCGTTGGTCCGTCGGCGGGATATGTCAGATCGACCGTCGCGTGCGGCAGCGGCGGCACCGACAGCTCGAAGCCCGCCACGAGCGCATCGGCCTCGAGCGCCGGTTTCAAGTCGAGCTCCAGCCGGTAGCGGTCGGGCTCGAGCGGGCCGATCTGCAACTCGGCCCCACTCGCGCTCCACTGTAGGGCGAGCGGACGGCCGTCGAGGCGGGCCGCGGTCACGAGCGACTTGCTGTCTCTGGCAAACGGCAACCGCACGATCGTGCGGGGACGCAGGACTTGCAGTTCGTACCGGGCCGTCCACGAACCGGGGGCAAGACGTTTGCTTGCCGGGTCGCGCGCGAGCGCACCCAGATAGTTCGCGCGGGTGATCAGCCAGGGATTGGTCTCGTCGGCCAGCGCGGCGGCCCGTCTGACCAATTGGCTGTAGAACTGCTGCGAAAGGTAATACTTTCCGCCGACGGGACGTTCCATTTCGTCGACCGGCACAAATACCCGGTTGATCGCCGGCGGCGCCGCACCCGTGCCCGCCGGGGGAGCGGCAACGGTAGCGGCGCCGGCGTTTGAGTTTGTGGTCCCGGGCTGTGATGCAGGAAGATTGGTCTCGGTTTTGGCCGGTGCGGCAACGTTTTGCGCTGCTAGGTTGCCGGGCAGCCCCAGCAAAACCGCCAACAGCGAAATACGACTGAGTTGGCGAATGACGCTGGTTCGCGGCTTCTGAGAGCGCTGCGACGCGTCGGCACGGGGGCGCTGGCGCGGCGCGAGGTAGCACAGGCGAGCCAGCAAACAAATCGTGGCGGCCCAAAATGTCGCACTGGCAAGCGCCGCAAACGCCGGAGGAACGACGAGCGCCAGGAAGCCGACCAGGGCCAGCAAGCCCAGCAGGGCGGAACTCGTCAGCCGTCGCCAACAGAGCCCGGCGCCCAGCGCGCCCAGAAAAACTGCCCAGGCCAGCGAGCCCATGGCAGCCGTGTCGGCCAGCCGTATGCGGGGATCGGATGTCGCCGAGAGCCGCAACCGATGGCGTTCCCATTTAGGCAGGTCCGAGAACGAAGCCCCCGAGGTTGGCATTTGCCAGGCGGAGGTGGGCCGGGGTGGCGCGGACAGCCAGGTTGCGAACGCCTGGAAGCGGCCCACGGCGTCGCGTTGCAGTTCACTGGCCAACCGCGCCTCGAGCGAAGTCTGCCCCGGCTCGCTACCGATGGGCACGGTTTGGTCGCCCAGAGACTGCGCCGCCAGCGAACTGGTGATGACCAGGCTGTCTCCCTCGGCCATTAGCAACAGGCGGGCATGATCGAGCGCTTGCTGGCCGCGTTCAAGCGGCGTGACGCCCGAGCTGGCGCGAACGCGACTGCGTGGCGTAATGCCGGCGGCTTCCAATCCTTCGGCGTCGACGAGCAGTGCGCGGCCGGTCAGCGTGTCGGCCTCGGCGCACAGGGCCAGCAATTGTCCCCAAGTGAGTGCCTCGAAATCCGCATATTGCAGCAAGATCTCGCCAAGTGTTTGGGTGAACTTCTGGGTAGCCTGCTGACTCGATTCGGTGCTCGAGCCCGAGGCGCGCCAATCTGCCGGTGACAGCGGATTGAACACCTTCGCCGCCGGGCCGCGTCCCAAGATACCAAACAGCCGCTGACTCCAAGTAGGCGCCACGCTGGCGTCGCGCACCATCCGGCCCGTTCCGTTCCAGAGGGCATAGCCGGGCGGCAACCACACGATCCATTCGCGGGCCATCACGGGCCCATCAAGCCGCGGGAATGGCGGCGAATAACGAGCGGTGAGCGATGGCAGGCGATCGGGCGTGGTAAAGCTAGCGGTGATCGAGGTAAAGGCCCGACCGCCCGGCAATTCGACCGGCAAACCTTGCGACAAATCGTTGGGCAATTGCGCCAATCGCCGATCGTCGACCCAGAGGCTGAGCAACCGGGCGTCTGCTGGAAACCAGACTCTGACCTGCTGGCGGCCGGCGGTTTGCAATTGCAGCACGCTGAAGTGCAACGTATCGCCCGACTGTCCGTAGCGCGATTCGAGCCGTTGATGCCAGGCCCAAAGGCCCGATTCGCTGGCCACGGGCGCCCCCGGGGCAAGGCTGACGGCTGGCTCGGCCCCCAGGTCGTCGCGCCCCGGCTGGTAGTGAAACGTTCCGCGTGCGGTTTGGTAACGTTCGGCGTCGGCCAGTTCGGCCGGTACGGGCGTCAACCTGCGATTCTTGATGGATACGCCCGTCGCGCCGAGGGCGCGAATGGCCAATGTGCCGCGCTGGCTGCTGGCATCGGCCACCGACGCCAGCGCCAGGGGAACCTCGTCCTTGAAGGGCGACGAACGTACGGCCCGCAGTTCAAAGGCGCCTGGCCGCGACAGTTGCAGATTCAGCTCCCAAACCTCGCCCCCCGCGGGCAGTCCCGATTGAGCTTGCTCGGCGGCAGAAATGCGGCGGGCCGAGAATTCGCCGGCGTTCCCACCGGCCAGGCTCCACTCCAGGGGCACCTCACGCGGATGCGACAAGTGGACCAGCAACCGTTCGACGCGGGCCGAGTCGGGCTGGCACTGGATCGCATAGGTCTCGGTCAACTGCCCCGCTTGCACGGCCGCATCGACGCGGACATCAACGGTGAAGGCCGGCCGGCGGCGCGAAACCACGAGCGAACTCTGGTCGAACCAGCCGTCGGCCGCCAGCAGTTGTCCGCCAGGCGGTTCGGGGAACAGTTGCACGTCGGCTGCGGGCAACTGTCGCAAATCGAGCCGATTCAGCTCGTCGCTCGACGTCCATCGCAATTCGGCTCCCTCGCTGGCTCGCACGCTGATGAGCTGTCGGCCCGGCCGATAGCCGTCGGTCGACAACATGCGCAAGTGGCGGCCTTCGATGGTGCCCGCTTCGGCCAGCGGTTTGCGGCCGCGCACCAGCAGTCGGACAGGTCGCGCGGCCGAGAGCGGGGCCGGCAGCGAGATCCGGATCGTCACATGCTCGGGCAGGCTGTCGTAGAGTTCCCAGGTCAGGGCCCCCGTGCCGTCCAGGTTTTCGACGGCATCAACGGTCCATCCCGGCGCTAATGCCAGTTGAATCGCCCGCCGCTGCCCGCGCAGCAGCGCGAGTTGCACGGCGCAGCGTCCGACGAGTTCGTGCGTGCCGAGTTCGACGATTTCGCCGCTACTAAGCGTGGGGCGTTCGCGAGGCTGCGAAACGACGACGTCGATCGACGCGGTCGGCCGAAACGCTTGCACCTCGATCGTCTCGCCACTGAGCGGCGCGGGCAGCGCCGTCAATCGCGACTGACGACACCCCTTGGTTTCCAGGCTTTCGAGCAAGAACATGCTCGGCACCAGGATTTGCGATGTGCCTTCTTGCCAAGACAGGCCCTGGGGCCGCACGGCGGGCAACCGCCACGCGACACCCGTTTCGAGGGGAGCAATTGCCGACAGCTGTACCGCGCGGCCGCTGCCGACGATCGGCTCGGACAGCTGCAACACGGCGCGCGTCAGCCCGGTTGTCCGGTCCACGGTCGACGACCAGGGAATCTCGGCTTCGCCAGCGCGGGCAGCGACCAGCCGCAACCCCGGGTCGAGTTCGAGCGCGAGGCGATCCAGCGGCTCGCCGTGGACGTCGAGTTTCAGTTGGACCACGACGTTCACGCCGCGGGGCGTCAACTCGTAGGCCGTATTCTGACGGAACAAGGTCAGCGGGCGGCGTTCGCGGGCCGCGTCGGCCGCCACCAACCGCAAATCCACCTGCTCATGCCCTCCCAGGTCGACGGTCCACGCGCTGGATCCCGTGGGCGCGGCATCGGCATGCACGACGATTCCCTGGCTGGCCAAAAGTTCGAGCCCCGCCGGCACGTCGACGGTCAGTCGCGACATGGGGCAGTGGGGAACCTGCAAGTGAAACACCACGGCTCCGGCTGCCGTGCGCTCGCCGCGAAGCGCCCAGTGGGCATGCAGTTTTTTACCGGCCACGACCAACCGCAGGCGGCCATCAGCGCCGGCGCCCAATACCGCGGGCTTGCCACCCTCTTGCTCCCAGACAGGCTGGCTCACGGCCACATTGCAAGGGTCGAGCAGCACGCTGGCGGCAGTCTGAGATTGCTCCGAGAGCAGCAGGTCGCACGTACCGTCGAGAAGATCGTCGCCCACGATCTTGGCGGCAAACTCGGCCTGC
>CAZPED010000159.1:0-7286 GCA_964585335.1 uncultured Planctomycetaceae bacterium
GTGTCGTAGGGCAGGCCGGCGGTGCCGCCACCCTTGATCGGATTGGTGATGCCTTGCGTGGCGTCGATCGTCTCGACGTTAACCTTCATCACGCCGCGGCTGTTGTTCGCGAGCAGCAGGTAATCCTTGCCTTCCTTGTTATAGACGATCATGTCGAGCGGACGGTTGCGGTTGCCCAGCTCGGCCACGGTCGTGCCTTTCAGCTTCACGCCCGGCTTCAGATCCGACAGCGGAAACTTCACCAGCGGGGTGCAGGTGTAGGCCGCCAGCACGTTGGGCTGGCCGCCAATGTCGAACACGGCAAACGTTCGCACCGGCGAACGGGTTTCGAGCTTGCCGTGGGCACCGTGATAGATCTCGACGCTGGCGCCCTTTTCCACCTTCTCGAACGGGAAAGGAATCACCCGCAGGTTCGAGGCAAATTCCTCGTTCGACAGCCCCGCGACCAGGATCTTGTCGTCGGCGAATTGCAGGTCCGTGGTCACGTCCTGACGCCCCTTGTCGGCCGGCGCGTCGGGAAGGGCCGCCTTCGAGTACTTCACGTCGTCCAAGGGGAACTCGCCCACCTTGCCCGCGCTGTCGACCCGAATGATCACCGGCCTAGCCTCGGGCCCGGTACCGCGCGAGACGGTCAGAAATGTGTTGCCCGTTTCGGGGTTCACCGCCACGTCGTTGATCAGAATTCCCTTGGGCGTAGTGCCCAGCAAGCCGGCAATCTTCTCGTCGATCTTTTCGACCGACAGCGGCTGGGCGGGCGTGCCCGTCGAGGTATCGCCCGTGGCGATGGCGAAGATCGCCGCGCCTTGCGTATCGCCCACGAGCAAAATGCCCTGCGGGGCGAAGGTGGCCGGCCCGGCACTCTTGATGTCGGGCGCGCCTTTTTGCATGCCGGCCGTCAGGTCGGCGGCCACGGCCGCGCTCGTCAGCGCCGCCGCGGTCAACATGGCGACCACGCACTTCGTTTGCATCAACATGACTGGCTCCTTACTGAATGTTGGACTTGCGAAGTTACTTGCCCGCGCGCTTGGCTTCCCAATCGCGGGTGCGGCCGGCCTGGCCGTCGCGGCTGTTTTCGATCGTTCCCTTGATCGTGTCCCCGTCGACCTTGCCTTTGTACTTGGCCGAGAACTTCATGCCGTTCCGCTCGCCCGAGGTTTCGAAGCTCACCTCGTCGTTCTTGAACGTGCCGCCGGTGATCTCGGTGGTACGGCCTTGCGGTCCGCGGGCCAGCGTGCCGGTGAGCTTTTCGCCTTCGACCTTGAGCGTCAGCGTCGATTCGATCTCGCGGCCGTTCTGGCCGGTGAACTTCCACTTCCAAACACCCGCGGCGTCGGCCGCCAGCGCCGTTTGACTTGCGACCAGCACGACGATTGCCGCCAACAGGCCTGCTGAGCTAGAGCGCACCATATTTCTCGACTCCTCTGGGAATTGGGGGGACCGGGGCATTAACCAAACTATTTCTTGTCGCGCGTGGCGTTCCAGTCGAAGCTGCGGGTTTCGCCGCCGAATTCAAACTCGATCTTGCCCTTGATCGAATCGGCTTCGACCTTGCCGTTGTACTTGGCCACGAATTTGTTGCCGTCGCGCTCGCGCACCACGTTGAACGCCACCGTGTCGTCCTTGAACGTGCCGTCGCTGATCTCGGTCGACTGGTCGCCGCGCATCACGTTGCCAGTCAACTTGTCGCCGTCTTGCTTGAGCGTGACTGAGAGCTGGATCTCTTGGCCGTTCTGACCCGTAAAGGTCCATTTCCAAACGCCGTTGGGGTCGCCGGCGGCCAAGGCCGTGCCCGCCAAAACGGTCCAAACCGACAGGGCGATATACAATTTGCCGATAGCTGAGCGACGGATCATGACGCGTGACTCCTGGTTGCGAGAATGGCGTTGGGGGGCGGAATCGTTTGCGCGCGGCCAAAACCTTCTGCGGTCGGCCCGCGGCGCCGTATCTTGGCAGCGCGCACCGTGGGCGTCAAACATTGCTCACCCCTATTGAACCCCGCGGTGCAAGAAAGTTTCTCCGCGGCGCGGCCAACTGTGCCCGGTGGGGGGTGCCGCCTTGCACGTAAGCGCAGGGCCTCGATCCGGCCGAATGCTTAACGCACCACGCGCGGCGGCTCTTGCGTGATCAGCCGCGCCGCCCGCCCGCGGGTCAGATAGCTGTAGGCCCACTGCACCATCACCAGCAACCGGTTTTGAAACTTGGCCAGGTAAAGCAGGTGAATGAACAGCCAGCCGAGCCAGGCCAGCAGGCCCGAAAGTTGCAACCAGCCAAAATCGGCCACGGCGGCCGCGCGGCCGATCGTGGCCATGCTGCCGCGGTCGAAGTAGCGAAACGGCTTGAGCTGCGCCCGTCCCGCCAGCCGGCGACGAATCACGCCGGCCACGTAGCGGCCTTGCTGCATGGCCACCGGCGCCAGCCCCGGCAACGGTTGCCCCTTGGCGTCGATCGCTAGCGCCAGGTCGCCGATGACAAAGATCTCCGGATGCCCGGGCAGCGTCAGATCGGCTTCGACGCGTAGCCGCCCGCCGCGGTCGGGCTCTTGCCCCACGGCCTGGGCCAGCGCGGCGGCGAACGACGACGCCTTGACTCCCGCGGTCCACAGCACCGTGCTGGCGCTCAAGCGCTCGCTGCCCGCAGGTCCGGCCAACGTCACGCCGTGCTCGTCCAGGCCGGTGACCGTGGTTTGCAACCGCAGCTCCACGCCCAGCCGCCTCAAACTCTCGGCCGCCTTGTCGCGCAGCGCCGGCGGGAATTGCCCCAGCACGTAGCCTTGCGCCTCGACCAGCACGATCCGCGCTTCGCCTGGATCGACGTTGCGAAAGTCGCCGCGCAGCGTGTCGCGCGCCATCTCGGCCAGCGCGCCGGCCATTTCAACCCCGGTGGGGCCCGCGCCCACGACCACAAACGTCAGCATCTGGCGCTGCGCGGCTCGATCGGTTTCCAGCTCCGCGCGCTCGAACGCTCCCAGCACGCGGCGGCGAATCGTCACCGCGTCCTCGATCGTCTTCAGTCCCGGCGCGAAGTCGGACCACTCGTCGTGACCGAAGTAGTTGAACCGTGAGCCGGTCGCGACCACGAGCGTGTCGTAGCCGATCGTCTCCGGGCAGTCGCGCAATTGCAGTGTGCGGGCCGCCACGTCGATGCCCATCACCTCGGCCATCAGCACGCGGGTGTTCTTTTGCCGCCCCAAGAGCTCGCGCAGCGGCGCCGCGATATTGGCCGGCGACAATGCCCCAGTGGCCACCTGGTACAGCAGCGGCTGAAACAAATGATGGTTGTGCCGGTCGATCAGCGTCACCGCCACCGGCGCCCGACGCAGCGCGCGGGCCGCATACAGGCCGCCAAAGCCGCCGCCGATAATCACGACTCGTTGCTCGGCGTTCACCTGCTCGCTCCTGCGCGGCGCTTAGGGCGCCGCATGTTCTCGTGCGGCCCGTCGTAACTCGGTCGACGACACGTCCTCGCGAAACAGCGCTTCCGGCACCGCCTGGCACAGCGTCGCCAGCGCCGGCGGCAGCGACAAATCGCCGAGCGTGCAAAACGCGCCGTCGACCATCCGCCCAAACACCAGGAAACGGCACCCCGCCGCGGCAATGCGGGCAATGGCCGCCTCCGCGGCAACCGAGTCGTTGCCGTAGTAGCGCGGCTGCCCGATCCGCGCTATCGTGTCGACGCCCACCACAAAGGTCGCGCCGGGGAACAGCTCGGCTTTATCGACGAACTGTGCCGCGCGCGTCAGCCACACCGCGTCGCCCGGCGGGAACTGGCGCACCCGCTGTTCCATCTCCAGGTAATCGAGCGGCAGCTTGTCGACATTCTGAATCGAAATCTCGTACGCTACCTCGACGCCGAGCAATTGGCGTGCCTGGTCGGCCATCTTCTGGTGGCCCGCATGCAGCGGATGAAACGCGCCGGGAAATACTGCCCGGGGCAGGGCCGCATTGCCCGCGGCACTGGTGGCCCGCGTGCGTCCGCTGAACAACTCCTGCTGGGCATGGGTGCCCACGACGCACGTGGTCTCTAGTTTTTCCTCGGCCGCCAGGGCGGGCTTCAAGCGACCATCGACGGCGGCGGTCTCGGCCACCAGGTTCAGCAGCAACTCGGCCGCCAGCAGTTCCTCCTGGGCGCGGTCGCGGCGCCCCTTGATCAATTCGAGCGAAACGACCGACGTGGCCTCGGCCGTCTGGCTGGCCAAGTGCAGGCGATGCGGGCCCCGCTTGGGCCGGTCGCTGGCCAGGCTGGCCGTACAGGCCACGCCGCACACGCGGTCGGCCGGGGCATACTGCCGCGCCCGGCAATACGCGGCCATGGCCATCGCCCGGGCCGTGGCGGCCGAGCAATACTCCTCGGGCCTGGCCCCCAGCAGCTCGTCGAGGGCCGCGGCGGCGTAGGGCACGAAGGCGGCCAGCACCGATCGCGAGGCTCCCGGCACCCCCACGAGCGCGGAAATAGCCTGGCTGCCACCGCCGGTGACGGCCAGGACCAGCCGCGTGCCCGAGGCGTGAACCTGTTGTGCCAGTTCAGTTTGCGAAACGTCCGCCATGCTGATTTCCCGGCGTTGCGGGCCCCAAGCGACGCTCAACTCTAACTCACCGGGGGCAGAGCGACCAACGGCTTTCCGGGGCTTACCCCCGCTGTGGAAAAATCTTCAAACTCGGCTGCCAAGCGCGGTTTACGGCCGGCGAATACATCCTCGGGAGCGGGCGGCGGCTTTGTGTCCGTCGAAAACACCACTAGCCAAGTACAGACCCAACTTCGTCGGAGGATACAGATCATGATCAAGAAAACATTCGTGGCCGTCGCCGGTCTGGGGCTGCTGTCAGTCCTGTTCTTCGGCCGCGACGCGGCCAGCTACGTCTGCACGTCGGTCGGCTGGATGAAGGACTCGGTCAAGTCGCAGGTGCCCATCGAGTTCGAGATCGAACGGGCGCGCCGCATGGTCAAGAACCTGGTGCCCGACATTCGCCGCAACATGCATGTAATTGCCCAGGAAGAGGTTGAGATCGAGCGGCTGGACAAGCAAATTGCCCTGGCCGAGACGAACCTGACCCGCGACAAGCAAGAGATCATCAAGCTCAAGACCGACCTGGCCACGGCCCAGCCGGTGTATCATTATGCTGGCCGCAGCTACACGGTGCAGCAGGTAAAGCTCGACCTGGCCAACCGGTTCGAGCGTTACAAGACGCACGACGCCACGCTGGCTAGCCTGCGCGACATTCATGCCGCGCGTCGCAAGAGCCTGGACGCCGCACGCCAGAAGCTCGAAGGCATGCTGGCCGCCCGCCGCAAGCTGGAAGTCGACGTCGAGAACCTGGAAGCCCGGTTTAAGATGGTGGAAGTCGCTCAAACGATGAGCGAGCACAACATCGACGACAGCCAGCTGGGGCGCGTCAAAGACCTGATCGCCGAAGTTCGCACCCGGCTCAACGTGGCCGAACGCCTGGCCAATGCCGAATGCGCGATCGACAGCGAAATCCAGCTCAACTCGCCGCAAACGGAAAACATCGTTGACCAGGTCACCGAGTACTTCAGTGCCGACGGCGCGCCAGCGCAGGTTGCCGAGGCCCAACCCAGCGCCACGCACTAAGCGTACGAGGTTCACCAGCAGTGGCCCGGCCGGGGGCGCGCAGCGCGGCCCCCGCCCGGCGCAAACCAGCACGGGATGGCAACGGCCATGTGGGACACAGCCTGGCAGTACGTGCGCGACGCCTGTCCGGCTGTGCCACCAGCCGCGCTGGCCTGGTGGCGACACTGGGGCGCACGGTCGGAACCGGCAGCGATGGTGGGAACCCAGCTCATGTTCAACTCGACCCGATCGCCGGTCAACTCTGCGGCCAGTCGCCAGGCCTGGACGGATAGCGTGGTGAAGCAACCAGGAAGCAAATCGCGATTTCTGCTCTGGGTCGACGCCGTCGGCGGGTACTTCGTGTGCCTGGGGGCCGAGGTCCGCCTGGGGCAGGCCGTGCCCGACTGTCAGGTCGAGGTGCCGCTGCTGGCCGACTTGTCGCGCCACCACGCCACGATTCGACGCGACGAGGAGGGCTACACGATCGAGCCGGTGCGCGACGTGCGACTGAACCATCACCGCCTGGAAACGACCAGTTGGCTGAATGACGGCAGTTTGATCGAATTGGGGCCAGCGCTGCGGCTGCGTTTCAGCCGGCCGCACCCGCTGTCGGCCACCGCACGGTTGGATTTCATCAGCAATCACCGCACGCAGCCCTCGGCGGCAGCCTTGATTCTGATGGCCGACACTTGCGTGCTGGGGCCATCGCCGGCCAGCCACGTGCAGTGCCGGCACTGGCCGCACGACGTGGTGCTCTACCGGCACCACGGCGTCCTGCAATGCCGCAGTGCCAGCCCGCTGGAAATCGACGGCAAATGGTACGAACAGCAGGGCCCCCTGACGCTGCAATCGCACGTCGTGGGCGACCCATTTTCGTTCAGTTTGGAGGAAATCTGAGTTGGCGGCGCCAGGATCCCTCGTGTCATAATTTAAGCAGGATGGGCCACTCGACCACGCTCGCCCCACGGCGCCTCGCGCCGGGCCGCGAGCGGGGAACTCCTGGCGGCCGAGAGAAGAGGTGTGTGATGCTCTCGCGGACGGAAAACACGGCCCTTACGCTAGACGAAATCGACCAGCCGATGGACCCTCACGCCACTCAAGCCGACAACCAGCCCCAGCGCGGCGCCCTGAAGTTTTCGTTTGCCAACGGCGCGCGCCCCCTGGCCGGCTATACCATCAAACGCGGCATCGGACGCGGCGGCTTCGGCGAAGTCTACTTCGCCGTCAGCGATGGCGGTAAGGAAGTCGCCCTCAAGCTGATTCGACACAACCTCGACGTCGAACTACGCGGCGTCACCCATTGCTTGAACCTCAAGCATTCCAATCTGATCGCCCTCTACGACGTCAAGCAGGACGAGCAGGACAATAGCTGGGTGGTCATGGAGTATGCCACGGGCGATTCGCTCGAAGACCTGATTCGCGCCAACCCCCAAGGACTGCGCCCCGAAGATGCCCTCGACTGGATGCAAGGCATCGCCGCCGGCGTGGCCTACCTGCACGACCACGGAATCGTCCACCGCGACCTCAAGCCAGGCAACATCTTCCGCGACGACGGCCAGGTCAAACTGGGCGACTACGGCCTCTCGAAATTCATCTCGTGCAGCCGCCGCAGCGGCCAGACCGAGAGCATCGGCACCGTTCACTACATGGCCCCCGAAGTGGCCAACGGCCGCTACGGCAAGGAAATCGACATCTACGCCCTGGGCATCATCCTCTACGA
>CAZPED010000160.1:0-7210 GCA_964585335.1 uncultured Planctomycetaceae bacterium
CCAAGGCCGTCGAGCCCTATGGGCTGTACTGGTTCGAAGAGCCCTGCTGGCCCGAAAGCGTCAAGGGGCTGGCCGACATTCAACGGGCCGTGGCCACGCCGATTGCCACCGGTGAACGGCTGGTGGGTCAGCACGCGTTTCGCGAGCTGCTCGAAGCTGGCGCGTGCAGCATTTTGCAGCCCGACATCACGCACTGCGGCGGACTGAGCGAAGCGCGGCGCATCGCCGCGATGGCCGAGGCGTATCGGCTGGCCCTGGCGCCGCACAATCCGCAAGGACCGGTCAGCACGGCTGCCTCGCTCGAATTCGGCTTCGCCACGCCCAGCTACATCATTTGCGAAGCGGTACACCTCGACGTGCCTTGGCGGCAGGACGTCGTCAGCGAGGGATTCGTCGTCGAGCGGCAGGGACGCATCGTGCGGCCCAATACGCGTCCCGGGTTGGGCATCGAGATCAACGAGGCCGAGGTGCGCAAGCACCCCTTCGAGCAGGAGATCGTGCTGCGCGAGTTCTACGCCGATGGCGCCGTGGGCGACTGGTAAGGGGCCGGGCGGCGGCTACTTGGCGGCCGCCACGGGGTTGGGCGGCGTGTAGCCGGGCGCCGCGATAAACGAGCTCACCGGAGCGCCGTCCTCGGCATTCCCGACGCGAACTTGGCCGTTGCAGCTGCCCGCGGCGATGCGGCCCGTTGCCGGATGATAGGCCACGACGAACACGGCGTCGGTGGGTCCGGCGTAGGTCTTGAAGTGCTTAAAGCCCTCGAAGCGGTGCTGCTGCACGGTTTTGTCGGCCGAGCCGCTGAAGATCTTGTCGGCCTGGGTCACCAGGGTTAGCACTTCGCGGCCAAAGCCGGCGATCTCGCCTTTCTTGGCGCCGTCGTCGGGGTTCCAGACGTGAATCTTCTTGTCGGCGCCGGCCGTCAGCACCAGTTTGCCGTCGGCGCTAAAACCCGAGGCGAACACCTGGTCGCCGTGGCCCGAGTAGGTGACCAGCGATTCGCCGTTGGCGGCGTTGAACAGCTTGGAGGTCTTATCGCGGCTGGCCGAGGCGAGCCGCGTGCCGTCGGGACTGTAGGACAGGCCCACGACCCAGTCGGCATGATCCTCGATCAGCACTTCCTGCTTGCCCGAGGCCACGTCGAACACGCGAATCGAACGATCGGCGCCGGCGGCGGCCAGCTTGTCGCCGGCCGGATTGAAGATGGCCCGAAACACCACGTCGTTGCTGGTGAGCAGCTCTTTGACCAGGGTGCCGTCGGGGCGAAACAGCTTGACCTCGCCCAGCTGGCCCGGCACGCCGCCGGCGACGGCCAGCAGCGAACCATCGGCGTTGAAGGCGACCGACTGCGTGCGCTCGGCGACGTTTTTGATGCGGCCGACCAGCGCGCCGGTCGTGGCATCCCAAAGCGTGACTTCGCGATAGCCGCTCACGGCCAACTGGCTGCCGTCGTGGCTGAAGGCCAGGGCCGTCACCGGCACGGGGCGACGATAGGCTTGCGGCGGGTCGGGTTGCGGCAGCTTGGGCACAATCGTGGCCAGCGGAGCCGCCGGATCGGCCGCGTCGTACTTGGCACCCTCGGCGATCCACCGTTGAACCAGGGCAATCTGCTCGGCCGAGAGCGGATCGGCATCCTTGGGCATCCGGCTATCGGCATCAGTCGAGCTGATCAGGTCCAGCAGCGCGCTATCCTCGGGCTTGCCTGGCGTAACGGCTGGCGACTCGGACTCGCCGGCTTTCATCAGCGTGTTGAAACTGCTGACCTGGTAGTTGCCCTTGGGCTCTTGCGCGCCGTGGCAGGCCTGGCAATGCTTGATGAGCATGGGGGCCACGTCGCGGCTGAAGCTGACGGGCGCATCGGCCCCCCAGGCACCACTGGCAGCGGCCACGCTGGCTAATGCCAGCGTGCAGGCGACGGTCCGATGAACGGCACGGCGGAACATTTGCACGGCGGTAGCTCCCGATCGGCAGAGCCGATTAGTGTTGGAACAAGAACTCGTTGGCGTTCAGCACGGCCCAGCACACGTCCTCGAGCCCGCGCATGCGGTCGCCGGCATTGGCTACATGTCGCGTGGCGGCGGCCAGCTCGGGCTCGCTGGGCTCGCGGCACAGCGCGGCCAGATACAGGTTCGTCACGATCTCGGCGTCCGACTTGCCGGCGGCCACCAGCGTGCGCAGCCGATTCTTGTCGTCGCGCACCTTCGAGTGCACCAGCGGGCCGTTGATCATCTGCAAGGCTTGCGACAGGTTCGAGTCGGTCGAACGCTCGCACTGGCAGGCCGTTTCGCGGGCGGGCTGGCCAAACACCTTGAGGAAGTCGCTCTCGACGTCGGGGCTGGGCAACTGCGTGGCCCGGGTGCCGGCCGGCAGCCCGGCGAACTTCTCGGAGATGCTGGTTACGCGGCAAATCGCGTCGAGCAACTGTTCGGCCGAGAGCAGCCGGGTGTTGGCGTGCGAGAAGTACTTGACGTCGGCACTGTTGAACTCGTTCTTGCGCGAGCTGAGCTGATACGTGCGGCTGTTGAGAATCGTGCGGATCGTTCGCTTGCGGTCGTAGCCGTGCGTGGCAAAATCCTCGGCAAGGGCCGACAGCAGCGCAGCGCTAGCCGGCGGGTTCGAATCGCGGAAATCATCCACCGGCTCGACAATACCCCGGCCAAACAAATGGCCCCACAGCCGGTTCACCTCGACCTTGGCGAAGAACGGATTGCCGGGCTTGACCAACCACTCGACGAAGGCGTCGCGGCGGTCGTCTTCGCCCGCCAGGTCGGCATCGCCGGCCAGCGGCAGCCAGGGCTTCATCTGCTGGCCCGTGCGGGGCTACGTCACCTCGCCAGCCCGGGCGACCAAGATGATTTGCTCTTCGGGGTTGGGCCCGGCCTTGCGCTGCACGCGGTTGAAGAACGCGCCGATGCCGTAGTAGTTATCTTGCGACCAGCGCTCGAACGGGTGGTTGTGGCACTTGGCACATTGAATGCGAATGCCTAGGAACAACTGCGAGGTGGTTTCCGTGCAATCGTTCGTTTCGGTGGCGGTGCGGAAGTAGTTGGCCGGCGGATTGACGAACGTGCTGCCGTCGGCGGTGAGCAGTTCGCGGGCAAACTGGTCGTAGGGCATGTTGTCGCGCCAGGCGGCCACCAGCCAGCGGTTGAACTTGTGCACGCCGCCGGCGCTCACCTTCACATTGCGAATGCGGAGCAAGTCGCCCCACTTGAGCGCCCAGAACTCGGCGAACTCGGGCCGCTCGAGCAGCGCGTCGATCAGCTTGGCCCGCTTGTTGGGGTCCTGATCGGCCAGGAAGGTTTTGGTTTCTTCGGCATCGGGCAGCACGCCGATGACGTCGAGATACACGCGGCGCACAAACTCATCGTCGGTGCAAACGTCCGAGGGCAGAATCTGCAGCTGCTTGAGTTTTTCGAAAACGTGGTGATCGACGTAGTTGTTCTCGGGGGGCGAATTCCACTGGAAGCCGGGAATCTCTTTGAGGAACATCATCGACGCGCTTTCCAGCTTGTCGAGAAAGCGGGCCAGAATGGCGGCCTCGCCGCGGTCCTGGCCAACGACCAGCCCATTGGCGTCGACCGTTGCCACGGCGTCGTCCGAGCTGGAAAAGCAGGCCAGCGACGTCACGTCGCGCACCGTGCCGTCGGAAAAGTGCGCGAGCGCCAGCATCTGCTGCGTGTGCGCCGGCCGCATCAGGATGCGCTCCTTGGGATATACTTCGAGCTTGACGCAGACGGGCGCGCCTTGCGGGTCGACCTGGCAGCCCTCGGCGATCCAATCGCGCAGCACGGCATAGCCCGCGTCGGTCTTCTTCAGCCGCCGGCCGCCGCCGTGCGCCACTTCCATGAGCGGCTTGCGCAGCAGCAAGCTGGCCTCGGGTTCGTACAAATTGGTGCGACGATTGAAGGCTTCGCGGACGAGCGTTTCGATGTCGAGCACCGGGTCGTAAGCCCGTAGCGAGAGGCGGAAGCCCCCCTTACCGCTGGGCGAACCGTGACAAGCGCCCTGGTTGCAGCCTTGCTTGGAGAGCACGGCCAGCGCGCCATAGTTGAACGACACGCTGTCGCGCTTGTCGTGGCTCGAGATCTCCACGGGCACGCTCGCCTCGCGGCCGCCAACCTTGACGCTGACTTGCGTCTGACCGTTGCCAGTGGGCAGGATCTCGTTCTTCTCGACGCGGACGACCTTTTCATCTCCCGAGGCCACGGTGGCCACGCTGGTCAGGTCCTGCACCACGCCGCCGGCATACACGCCCGTGACGATCAGGTGCATCGTACGGTTGGGAGCGGCCAGCTTGATGCTGGTGGGATACACTTCGATGCGCTCGGGGCTGCCAATCGAGATCGGCTCGATCGCGCCGTCGGCCGCCTGCGCGCGAGTGCTGCTCAGCGTGGCCAGGCCGATCGCCAGACACAGGGGCAGCCAGGCGAATCGATTCCATGAATTGCTGCTCATCGATCTCTCCCAATGCTTTCGTGCGCTAGAGGGTGTGTTGGTACGTTTGCGGGCCGCCTTGGTGGCGGCGCCCGGCGGGTCAGGGTTTCTGGATTTCGACGGCGATCGGAGCCGACTCGGCGGTGAACGATCCGGCGGCGACCGGCGTGGCGCCCGCCACGACGACCGATTCGACCTTGCCGGGGGGCACGCTGGCCGCGGCCGTCAGTTCGATTTCGACCTTGTCCTGGCCATCGACCAGCAACACCTCGGCGGGCGCGGCCAGGCCGGCGGGCAGATTCTTCCAGGCCAGGCTGATCAGCCGCTTGTGCGCCGGAGCAACGCTCTTGGCCACGGCCCCTTCGGTTTCGTCCAGCCGCCAGTAGGCCAGCGGATTGTCCTTCAGCACCACGTCGCGGGCCGGCGTCATGCCCTTGGCGGCCGCGAAGTGCGCCTGCACTTGCGCGGGACTGATCGCCGTGTCGAAGAAGGCTACCTCGTCGAGTCGGCCTTGGAACGGCGAGTAGCCGTCGGCACGCGTGCCTAGCGTAATCGTGTTCGAGTTGTAGTTCTTGGGCGCCGCGGTTTGGATTTCGGGATTCGCTTCGCCGTTCAAATACACTTTCACTTCGTCGCCGGCGCGAACCAGCACGACGTGGTGCCAGGCGTTGAGCGCCAGCGGCGTGCGGCCGCTAGCCAGGCTGGTGCCGTTGTAGAAGAACAGCCGGTCGCGGGGCGAGCTTTCCACGCCGCCAATGCCCAAGTGATCGCCCGGCGATGCCACCGCGGCCGACGGCGCGCCGCCACGGCTGAAAAAGTAACCGGAAATTGCCGGCGAGTTGGGCTGCGACAGATCGCGGGTGTTGTACAGCCAAAGCTCGACCGAGTAGTCGCCCGTCGACGTGGTGGGGAGCTGCGCGGTCAAGCGGTCGTCGCCCGGCGACTTGTCGAGCCCCGAGAAGCTGGCGCCGCGATTGTCGGCTTCGAAGCCGGGCAGGGCGGGGGCCCGGGGGCCTTCGGCGCCGCGCGTCACGCCACTTTCGTAGCTGGCCGTGGCCGCCACGGGCTGAATCTCGCCGGCGAACGTCAGCACGGCCTTTTGCTTGCCGCCAACCGTCAGCGGTCCGGCAGCGGCTAGCGAAATAGCCAACGGCGGGCCTTCGATCGTGATCGAATCGACCACGAACTCTTGTGGCTGATTTTGAAACGACGCCGAGCCGACCAGCTTGATCGCGTGCTTGCCCGGTGCGAGCGGCTGCGCGGCGGAGAGTTCGATTGCCGCTTCGTTCTTGCCTTTTTCGATCGTGACCGGCTTGGCAGTTACGCCGGCCGGCAGACCGTCGACGCGCAGGGCCACGCCATCTTGAAAGCCATTGCTGCGCGCCACCTGCACGGCCAGATTAGCCGGAGTGCCGGCCTTGGTCAGGGCGACAATCGGCGCGGGGGCAGTCAGCTGAAAATACTTGGGAAACACGGGCCCGACGCCGAGGCCCAGCGTGCCGTCGAGCACCGCCGGCGGAAACGGCAGGCCGGAGAGCGAGCCGCGCAAGGCCACCAACGTGCTGGCTTGAGCCCGAAAGGGGGCTTCGCCAATCTTAGCTTCGCCAAAGATCTTGACCTGGCCGATCTGCCCGGCGGTGAGCGACGGCCCCAGGGTCACGTGCAGCGTGGTTTCGGGCTTCCCCTCGGGGATGATGTTGTGCAGTAGCTTGGCGCCGTCGCCAGCGCCCTCGACCGCGAGCGTAATCGGTCCGTTGTAGTCGTGCCGCGCGGCGGTGACTTTCACGGCGAACACGCCGTTCTGCGGCGCGTCGACTTTCTCGGCCGCGGCGGCCAGCGTAAAGCCGGGCTGATAGGGCTCGACCGCGATGCGATAGACCTCGTCGGGACCGCCGCGGCGATTCGTGTCTTCGACGCGCAGACGGTACAGGCCGTCGGCCGGGAACGTGAAATTCAGCACGGCGTCGTCGGGGCCGTTGTCTTCGGCTTCGGCCAGTACGCCACCCTGAGCGTTATAGAGCCGCAAGAACAAATCGGTCGGCGAGCCCAGCGCGCGGGTCTGACCGGTGAACACCAGCCGCTGACCTTGCTTGGCCTCGAATTGAAAGTAATCGCGGTCGCCACGGGTCTCGAAACGACCCTCGATCGCGCCAGGCACGGTCACCACGTTGCTTTGTTCGGGCGCGCTGTTGGGCTCCTGCTCCAACTGCTCGGGCGTGTCGCTGGCCAACAGCGTTACCCAGCCCGAGCCGTTGCCGGGCGTGTAGCCGGCAGCCACGTTCACCCGGTTGCCGGGCACGTCGGCCGGCACGTTCATTGGCAAGGGGGCGGGCAACTCGACGTTCTTGCCCGCCAGTTGCACGTTGGCGGTGGTGCCTTTTTGCACGGCCAAGGGATACGGGGCCGAGGGGAGCGGGAAATCGCCCAGTCGAATGCGGTAGCGATGCGCCGGGCTGCCTTGAAAGCGAATGTCGCGAATTTCGAGGTAATAGTCGCCCGCTTCGGCAAACTTGTAGCTCAACCGGCTGTCGGCCCCCGTGGCCGGTTCATCGTCGCTAAAGGCCAGTTCGCGGCCGGCGGCATTCAGCAGCCGCACCATCGGGTCGAGCGGCGAGCCCAACCGGCGGGCAAACACTTCCACGGAAAGTCTCTGCCCCGCGGCCGAGGTGAATTTGTAGAAGTCGCTCGACTCGCCATAGCAGGCGCCGTCGATCTCCACGGGCGGAGTAACCACTTGCGCCGCGGCCCGCGATTTTTTCGGGCCCGACATGGCACC
>CAZPED010000161.1:0-7206 GCA_964585335.1 uncultured Planctomycetaceae bacterium
GGGGCGAAGATGAGCAGGGGCGGTAGCTGGCCGATGGCGTGGGCTTTCGATATCAGTACGATTCGGTCACGGGACAGTTTGCCCATTCGGCGGGCGTGATGGTGTTGGCGCCCGGCGGCAGCGTCTCGCGGTATCTGTACGGCGTGGAGTTCGCACCGCGCGATTTGCGGCTAGCGCTAGTCGAAGCGTCGGCCGGCCGCATTGGCACGGCCCGCGACCGCGTGCTGCTGCTTTGCTATCACTACGACCCGGCCACGGGCAAGTATGGCCTGGCGATCATGCACATACTGCGGTTTGCCGGACTGACGATGGTGGTTGGGCTGGCCCTGGGCATTGGCGGGCTACTGTGGCGCGAACGCCGCCGGGCGCTGGCGGGGGACGGTTGGCCGCGACAACCTCCCTGGCCCGAAGCGGGGACTGGCTGACATGGACACCAGCTTTCGACTCTTTCCCGAGGAAGCTTCGACGGCGGCCCCCCTGGTCGACCGGCTGTACTTCTTTTTGCTGGGCGTGTCGGCCCTGTTCACCCTGGCGATTTTCACGGCCATCGTCTACTTCGCCATCAAGTATCGGCGCGGCGCGCGGGTCGACCGCACTTTAGCGCTGCACGGGTCGCCTTGGAAGTTCGAGGTCACCTGGTCCGTTGTGCCGCTGTGCCTGACGATGGTCATGTTTTTTTGGGGCGCCGACTTGTACTTTCGCGCGCACCATGCGCCTCCTGACTGCGCGGCCGTCAAGGTGCTGGCCAAACAGTGGATGTGGCGCATTCAACACGCCAACGGCAAGCAAGAGATCAACACGTTGCACGTGCCCGTGGGGCGCCCTGTCGAGCTGACGCTGATTTCGGAGGATGTGATTCACAGTTTTTTCGTGCCGGCATTTCGGCTGAAGCAGGACGTGCTGCCGGGCAGCTACACAAGGCTGTGGTTCGAAGCCACGCGGCCCGGACGCTTTCACCTGTTTTGTGCCGAGTATTGCGGCACCAGCCACTCGGGCATGATCGGCCAGGTCGTGGCGCTGGAGCCCGCCGAATATGCCGAGTGGCTGCAAGGCGGGCCGACGCGTTCGCCCGCGGCCGCCGGCCAGCAGTTGTTCGACCAGTTTCGTTGCGGCAACTGCCACGCGACGCCCAACAATCCGCGTTGCCCGCCGCTCGAGGGATTGTACGGCTCGCTAGTGCGGCTGAACGACGGCAGCTCGGTAAAAGCCGACGAGGCGTACTTGCGCGAATCGATTCTCGAGCCTCTGGCCAAGGTGGTGGCCGGATACCAGCCGCTGATGCCGACCTACAAGGCCCAGGTCAACGAGGCCGAGCTGTTTGAATTGATTGCCTATTTGAAATCGCTCGCGCCGCCGGCGGCGAGCAAGCCCGTGATGCCGGACGTGCCACGATGATCTCATCGCAGCTTCCGAGACGCCATTATCTCAACGCCAACTATGATCTTTGGTCCTGGTTTCTGTCCACGGACCACAAGCGGGTGGCGATTCTCTACATGATTTCGCTGACGCTGTTCTTCTTCGTCGGCGGCGCGGCGGCGGTTTTGTTTCGCTTGGAACTGATGACCCCGCAGGGCGACCTGGTTATCGCCGAAACCTACAACAAGCTGTTCACGCTGCACGGCGTGATCATGGTCTGGTTCTTTCTCATTCCGTCGGTGCCCACGGTGTTGGGCAACTTTCTGATCCCCCTGATGATCGGCGCCCGCGATTTGGCGTTTCCGCGGCTAAACCTGGCCAGCTGGTATCTGTTCGTGGCCGGTGGGCTGTTCACCATTTGGGCACTGCTGACCGGTGGTGTCGACACCGGCTGGACGTTCTACACCCCCTATAGCAGCACGTACGCCAACACCCGGGTCATGCTGACCGCCGTCGGCGTGTTTGTCAGCGGGTTTGCCACGATTCTGACAGGATTGAACTTCATCGTGACCGTGCACGTAATGCGGGCACCGGGAATGACCTGGTTTCGCCTGCCGCTATTCGTCTGGGCCCATTATGCCAATAGCCTGATCATGGTGCTGGCCACGCCCGTGCTGGCCGTGACGTTGCTGCTGATTGGCCTGGAACGGGGGCTGGGCATGGGCATCTTCGATCCGAAGCTGGGGGGCGATCCGCTGCTGTTCCAGCACTTGTTCTGGTTCTACTCGCACCCGGCAGTGTACCTGATGATATTGCCGGGGATGGGCGTGGTGAGCGAGGTGATCACTTGCTTTGCCCGCAAGCCGATTTTCGGCTATGTGTTCATCGCATTTTCGAGCATCGCCATCGCGGTGTTGGGCTTTTTGGTTTGGGGGCATCACATGTTTGTCGCCGGACAGTCGGTGACGGCCAGCCTGGTGTTCTCGTTTCTCAGCATGCTGGTGGCCATTCCCTCGGCGGTCAAAGTCTTCAACTGGACTGCCACGCTCTACAAGGGACGCATTGCGCTCGATACGCCGATGCTCTACGCCCTGGGGTTCATCGGGCTGTTCACGCTAGGCGGGCTGACGGGCTTGTTCCTGGCCACGCTGGCCGTCGACCAGCACGTCCACGATACGTATTTCGTCGTTGCGCACTTTCACTACATCATGGTGGGCGGCATGGTCATGGCTTACCTCGGCGGCGTTCACTTCTGGTGGCCGAAAATCACCGGGCGCCGCTATCCGGAGTGGTGGGGCCGGCTATCGGCGATCCTCGTTTTCTTTGGTTTCAACCTGACGTTCTTTCCGCAGTATCTGCTGGGCTACCTGGGCATGCCGCGGCGCTATCACGTTTATCCCGAGGAGTTCCAAGTGCTTAACGTGATGTCGAGCGCCGGCGCGTCGATCTTGGGTGTCGGCTACCTGTTGCCGCTGACGTACCTGATCTGGTCGCTGCGATATGGTGCGGCGGCGGGCCCGAACCCTTGGGAGGCCACGGGACTAGAGTGGCAAACCCCTTCGCCGCCGCCAACCACGAATTTTCCCGAAACCCCCTTGGTGACGACTGGCCCCTACAACTATCCCCTCGAGCAGCCGGTTGTCAGCGGCAAATCGGCGCCCGTGTTGGAGGTGAGCCAGCCATGAGCACTCACGTCGCGCACCATTTTGACGATGCGGCCCAGCAGTTCGAGGCGGCCCGCCTCGGCATGTGGGGCTTCCTTACGACCGAAGTGCTGTTCTTTGGCGGCATGTTCACCGGCTATGCCTATTACCGTAGCCAGTATCTCGACGGGTTCATCGCAGGCAGCAAATTGCTCGACGTCACGCTTGGCACGCTCAACACGGCCGTGCTGCTGACCAGCAGCCTGCTGATGGCGCTGGCGATTCACCAGGTGCAAGTCAACCGCCCGCGCACGGCGGCCCGGCTGCTTGGGGGCACCGCGGCGCTAGGCTGCGCGTTTCTGGTCATCAAGGGATACGAGTATTGGACCAAGATCTCGGAGCATCACGTGCCCGGCCCGCATTTTCAGCTTGAACGCTTGGACAGCGGCGCCGTCGACCCACGACACGTAGAACTGTTCTTGTCGCTCTACTTCGGCATGACCGGGCTACATGCCGTGCACATGATGATTGGCGTGGGGGTGATTGTCGCGATGGCCGTGTGGACGCGGCGGGGCCGGTTTTCGAGTCATTACTACACGCCGGTCGAACTGGTAGGACTGTACTGGCACTTCGTTGACATCGTGTGGGTATTCCTGTTTCCGCTCTTGTACCTGGTGCGGTGAAGCATGAACGAGCATCTTACGCCGCCACGAGTGTACCTGGTCGTCTTTGCGGCGCTATTGGTGCTGCTCGCCCTCACCGTGGCCGTGGCCCTGGTTGAGCATCCCGTGGCGGGGCTGGCAATTGCCCTGGCGATTGCCAGCGCCAAAGCGCTGCTGATCGGGTTGTACTTCATGAATTTGCGCTGGGAGTCGCCGGTGATGCGACCGGCCGCCGTGGCGGGGCTGGTTTGGCTGGCCTTGCTGATGGGCTTGTCGCTGTGCGACTTGATGACGCGCGGCGGTCCGCCCGCGACGGTGACTCGGGCGAGCGCCGCCGTTGACGATTAGCCCTTGCAACTTGCCGCACAAGCTGGTTCATTGCATCCGGCCGACGTGGCCCGGTGGCCTGCCGTTCGTCGAGCGTTCGGCGCCAACCATCCGCGAAGTAACACCGTCAACAAGGCAACGAGGCATGAGCCAGGAAGAAGCAAGCGTGGCGCCCGACAACACGGCGGTGCGGGTGGCCTTGTGGCGAGCACTGCACGTCGAGGTGGATTCGCCTCCGCACGTGTTGGAAGACACGATGGGCTTGCAGCTGGCTGCCCCCGAAGGCGATTGGCGAAGCCGGCCGGACATGAGCCCCTTCACGAAGCCCTTCCGCGCTTCGATTCTGGCCCGCGCGCGTTTTATCGAGGATCTGGTTGTTCAAGAAGCGGCCCGCGGCGTTGGACAGTATGTGATCCTTGGCTCCGGCCTCGACACGTTTGTCCAGCGTCGGCCCGAGATGGCCGAGCGGTTGCGGGTGTTCGAGATCGATCGGCCCGGCGCGCAGTCCTGGAAACGCCAACGGTTGACTGAGCTCGGTTGGGGCGTGCCGAGCTGTCTGCGGCTGGTGGCGGTCGACCTCGAGCGGGGAGAGTCTTGGCGGCAGCGGCTGGCCGAATCAGGGTTCGATGCGTCGCGGCCCGCAGTTGTGACGTCGGCCGGGGTCAGCATGTATCTGACCAGAGAGGCAATTGCCGCGACACTGCGCGACGCTTCGGCGCTCGCGGCGGGATCGACTCTGGTGATGTCGTTCATGCTGCCCATCGAACTCACCGACCCCGAAGTGCGCCCCGCGATCGAGCGGGCGGCACAAGGAGCGCGGGCCAGCGGCACTCCATTCGTTAGCTTCTTCAGGCCGGCCGCAATGCTCGGGCTGGCGCGTGAGGCCGGTTTCCGCACGGTCGAACATGTCTCGGCGGCCCAGCTGTCCGAGCGGTACTTCGCAGGCCGCGCCGACGGGCTTCGCCCGCCGAACAACTCCGAGGAGTTGCTGGTGGCAATCGCCTAGCCGCTGCCAAACGGTCTCCTAGATGTTTTGAGCACGTCGACCAATCTCCCTACAATGGGCGTCGCGGCGGTCGCTCGGCTGCCGGCCAGGTGTGAGCGTACGATGGCGTAGCTAGCCTGCAGCTCTTTGGATCGGAACTAACAGGACACGAGGTGCTGTTATGCCGCACAACGGGTTCACCATGGTGGCGTATCGCGGCGGAGCCGGCGAACGGCCTGAAAACACCGTTGCCGCGTTCGAGCATGCCTTATCGGTCGACCGCTCGCTGGTGCTCGATCTTGACGTGCGACTTACTCGCGACGACGTGCCCGTGGTCATGCACGACGAATTGCTCAGTCGCACGACCAATGGCACGGGCCCGCTGGCGGCCGTCTCGGCTGCCGAACTGAGCGAGCTGGACGCAGGCTACTGTTTTGCCGGCGCGGCCGGAGACTTTCCCTTTCGCGACCGCGGGCTGCGAGTGCCCACCTTGGAGGAATTGTTCGAGCGGTTTCCCAATGCCCGGTTTAACGTTGACCTCCGCGCTAACGATCCTCGATATGTAGCGCGAACGATTGCCGTGATCGAGCGCTGCCGCGCTCACGACCGGGTGATCGTGGTGAGCGAACACGACGCCATGGTGGCCGCGGCGCGGCGGCAGCGGCCAGGTTGGTGTTACGGCGCCACGATGGGCGAAGTGCGGGGGATTGTCGTGGCCGCGCGACTGCGGTTGGCCTGGCTGGCCCGTACGAGGGCCGACATCTTCATGATTCCCGAGACTCACGAGGGCCGGCAAGTGCTCGACGACCGGTTGCTCAACGTGCTGCACCGGCGAGGCAAGAAAGTCTGGATCTGGGTGGTCAACCAGCCGGCCGACGTCGCGCGGTTGCGCCGGCTGGGTGTCGATGGCGTTTTCACCGAGTATCCGCAACGGATCTTTCAAGCGGCGGCGAGCGCTTGACTCGCCGGTCAAAACGCGGCCCATCGTGCGGGCAAGACGGTGGCTCTCACGCCTGTGATGCATGTGGTAGCATGATGCGAAATGGAGAAACGTTGTGAACCCGTTCCTGCGCAAGCTGGCGATGGAATTGCCGATCGTCCAAGCGCCGATGGCGGGCGTGTCGACGCCCGAGATGGCCGCGGCCGTGTCGAATGCCGGTGGCCTCGGCTCACTGGGTGTGGGGGCTACAGACGCCGAAGGCGCCGGGCAGATGATCGCCTCGGTCAGGTCGCTCACCGACCGACCGTTCAATGTCAACGTGTTCTGCCATCGCCCGGCGGCTTCGAACATCGCCCGCGAAGCGGCCTGGCTCGCGCGGCTTGCTGGGGAGTTTGCCCGGTACGGGGCAAAGCCGCCAACGCGCCTGCGCGAGGTGTATCAAAGTTTTCTGACCGATGACGCCAAGTTGGCGGTGCTTGTGGCCGAGCGGCCGGCGGTCGTCAGTTTTCACTTCGGATTGCCTGAGCGCGATCAGATCGAGGCGTTGCGCGCCGCGGGGATCGTGTTGCTGGCCACGGCGACCAATCTGGCCGAGGGCCAGCTGGTAGCCGCGGCGGGAATCGATGCCGTGGTGGCCCAGGGCTTCGAGGCCGGAGGCCACCGCGGAGTGTTTGAGCCGGCTGCCCCCGACGATTGCTTGGGCACGCTGGCCCTGACGCGACTGCTGGTGGAAAGACTCGGCCTGCCGGTCATCGCGGCCGGCGGAATCATGGACGGAGCGGGCATTGCCGCAGCGCTGGCGCTGGGAGCCGTGGCGGCTCAGCTGGGCACCGCGTTTGTCGCTTGTCGCGAGTCGTCGGCCGACGAAGCTTACCGAACCGCGCTGCTCGAATCGCCAGGCCAGCATACCGTCGTGACCAGGGCTATTTCCGGCCGCCCAGCCCGTTGTCTGGCCAACCGTTTTACAGCACTTTGCGCAAGCGTTCCTCACGAAGCAATTCCCGAGTACCCGATTGCCTACGACGCCGGCAAGGCGCTGCATGCCGCCGCCAAAGCAACAGGGGAATTTGGCTATGGAGCGCAATGGGCCGGACAGGGGGCGCCGCTTGCCCGCGCGTTGCCGGCAGAGGAGTTAATGGCTCAGCTGCGCCGCGAGATGGAGCAGGTCTTGCAGACCGAGGCGGGCCAGGTATCGTTGCATCGAGGACTTTGATCGCGGTTTTTCCGCAGGAGCGCTTCAGCATGTACTGGAAATCCCTGGCCGGGCTGGCACTGACACTGATGACCGCCGGT
>CAZPED010000162.1:0-7157 GCA_964585335.1 uncultured Planctomycetaceae bacterium
GAAGGCTCAAACACCCTGGCGAGCAACTCCAACCGCGCGGCGGCCAGTCAGTTATCGCCGAACACATAACCTTGCTGCGGACGGGTCGATGGTGTGGACACCGAGCGAAGCTCCTGAATTGCCGCGGCAGGGGACTCATCAGCTGGGCGGGGGCAACTCGGCCTCAAACGCGCGGATGATCACGCTGTTGTCCAGCGCCCCGTAGCCGGCCGCCTCCAAGCGTTCCAGCAGCTGGCGATGCAACATGGACAACGGCAGTTGCTGGCCGGTTCGCTCGGCAGCCGCCAGGATTAAACGAACATCCTTGAGATGCTGCGAGAGCCGTGCTTGCACAGCGAAATCGCGGCTTAGCATCTTGTCGCCCTTGGTGTCCATGGCTGTCGAATAGGCCGAAGACGCCTTGAGCACTTCGAGCGCCAGGTGCTGGTCCAGCCCTAGCGCCGCCGCCAGCGACAAACCTTCGGCCAGCACCGCCCGGTTCAACCCCAGCACCAGGTTGACGACCAGTTTAATCCGCGCGCCCGAGCCCCAAGGCCCCACGTGAAACGTCTGGCGGGCAAAATGGCTGAATAGCGGCAGCGCCTCGCCATAGGCATCGGCTGGGCCGCCGACCATGACCGTGACCTCGCCGCTGGCCACCTGGGCACTCGAGCCGGCAATCGTGGCATCGAGAAACCGCGCGCCGTGCCGTGCCAATCGTTCGCCCAGTCTGGCAGCCTCTTCGGGGCCCCCCGTGGTCGTGTCGATCACCAACTGCCCGGGGCGCAAGCCCGCCAGCATTTGGTCGACGACCGAGGCCGCGACGCCTGAATCGGGCAAACTGAGCAACACGATTTCGCTCTGCTGGCAAAGCTCGGCCGGGCTCGACGCTGGTTTGCCCCCCAACTGCACGAAGCGATCGCACTGTTGGCTGTCGATGTCGAAGCCGCCAACGGCGTGGCCGGCAGCCAGCAGCCGCGCAGCCAGCGCCGAGCCGACGAGTCCCAGCCCCACGATGCCCACTTGTTGCACGTCAGTCCTCCCAGCGCTCGCGCGTGGTGTCCGGCGCAAAGCAAATGATGATCATGCCCAGCAGGTAGATCATGCCCGTCCAAGCGCCCACCTGCGCATAATCGTTGCCGCCGAGCACGTTCATGATGATGCCGGCGCCCAGCACGCACACGGCCGCGATCACCCGGCCAGAATTGAAGGTGACCCCCGTGCCAGTGGAACGCACCCGGGTGGGAAACAATTCGGGCAGGTACAGCGGCAACCAGCCAAAGTAAGTCACGCCGACAAACCCCAGCACGAAGGCCGCCGCGGAAAACAGCCGCTGATCGCTTGCCGGATCGAGACACAAATAGATGTACGAGCTGGTGGCCAGCGACGCCAGGCTGATGAGAAAGTAGGTCAAGCGGCGGCCGAGCAGGCTGGCAATCCAACCGCCCAACAAGCTGCCGAAGATGGCGCCTCCCGAACGCGTGACCTGAGTCCAAGCTTTAACGCGCGGATCGCCGCCCGGGCGGGCTGCCACGGCGGTCTTCGATGGCGCGCTAGCGGCCATGTCGCGCTCGGCGCGGACCGCCGCGGCCTGGTCCGACCAGGGGACCAGCCAATTGGCGTTGGCCGCCGTGCCCACCACGGGAATGGCCCCCAGGCCAATGCCCAGCAGCGTGCGCCGTAGCAGTGGTGGGCGAAGAATCTCGCGAATGGGCCGGTTCGGCGCTTGCGCGGTTTGCACCGCCTCGGCCGCCAACCAGCGCGGCGACTCGGGCAGCCAGGCCAACATGGCAGCCCCCAATAGCGCCGGCGACGCACACACCAAGAGCACCCACCGCCAATCGTCGGGAGTCACCGCAACGCGATAGCACAACAGTCCCAGGAGCACGAAGCCCACGTTGGCGGCGGCGCCCATCAGTCCCGCCAACAGCGGCTTAGAAACATTCGGCAGCGCCTCGACCGACAGCGAGACGGCATTCGGCCAAACGCCCCCCACGCCCAGACAGGCCAGAAAACGAAACAGCAAAAGCCAGGTCGGATCGCTGATCCAGTAGCACAAACCCGTCAGCAGGCTGTAGCAAAGAATGCTGGCCCCCATGGCCCGGGTGCGTCCCGCGCGGTCGCCGAGCCAGCCGAACACCCAGCCGCCGGCGGCGGCCCCCAACAGGAAGGCGCATTGATACCAGGTGATCCAGCTAATGATCCGCGACTCTTCGGCTCCTTGCAGAATGTCGAGCAGCGCCGGACGCGAGATCAGCACGAAGAGCGAAATCTCCATGCCGGCGAACATCCAGCCGGCCAAAGCCGCGGCGGCCATCAACCAGCGGACCAGTGCCGAACGCTCGCCGGCGCCCGCGGGCTTTGGACCCGCGCTCGCTGCCGGAGAGGAATGGTCGTGCGCCGAGCCACGTTGCATGGTTAACCACCTGAAGACGACAAGCCGAAGGCCGCTTCATTGAATCGCGCCACCAGGTGCGCGTCGAGCGGCCCGGCAGCGGCAAACTCGACCGCTGCGTCGACCTGCCGCGGACTGGCCAAGCCCAGTATCGCGCCATCGACCATCGGATGGCTGAGCGCGAAGCGGACGGCGGCTTCCTCGAGCGACATGCCGACTGGCAACAGCTTCGCGATCTGGGCCGCCCGCTGCCGATCGCGCTCGTAAAGTGCCAAAGGGAAAAAAGGGGTCTTCAGGGTGTGCGGACTGGGGGATTGGCCGGCCAGTGCGCCTCCGGCTAGCACGCGAATGGCCATGACCCCCATCCCCTGCCCGGCACAGCGGGCAATCAGGTTGCCGTAGTCGGTTTCCGAAAATGTCGCAGGCGCGCAACAGCCCGCGCTGGGATTGAGCAAGTGATAGGGAATTTGAATCGTCGACCAGCGACCCGAATCGATGACTTCGGCCAAAGCCTCGGGCTGGCCGATGCCGGTCAGGCCCAAGTGCGCGACTACCCCTGCTTGTTGTAGTGCGCGCATCGCCTCCCACGCGCCGCCGGGCCCCAGCACATGCTCGGGCGTCAGCGAGGTGGGCAGGTCGCCGGCCTGGGCCGTAATCGAATTGTGCAATTGCAAGAGCGCCACGCGCTCAACGCGCAGCCGCCGCAAGCTGTCGTCCACTGAACGGCGCACAGCCTGGGCGATCGACGCCAGGTCGGCGGGCAGCAGCCGCACCTTGGTGGCCAATTGCACGCGCTGGGTGGCACACAGTTCGGCCAGCGCGCGTCCAAGGTTCATTTCCGACAGGCCCGCGCCGTACGTCGCGGCCGTGTCGAACCAGTTGATGCCGCGCTCGATGGCCCGCTCGATCGTGGCCCGTTGCTCCGCAGGGCTCTCGCCGACGAGCAATTGCGAGACCGGGCCAGCGCCGAAAGCAATCCGCGAGATCGTTAACCCGGTGCTGCCCAGCGTGCGATATTCCATGCGGTTGCTCGCACGTAAGAGTCGCAAACTCACTCGCTTGCTTGCCGCCGTGCGCCGCTAGTCGAGCGCGCCGCAGGAATCGAGCGCCAGGATGGCCATGCTGGTGCCGGCGTGCGTAAGGTAATGCCGGCCATCTTTGAACAGCGAGCGGGTAAACCAGCGGCCGCTAGCCCTTTGATGCGTTTTCAGCCAGTTGACGCCGCGGACAATCCGCTCGTCGTCGGCCGCGATGCCCGATCGCCGGGCCAGATAAATCGCCAAGCCGGTGCCATAGCCATCGCTCGTGGTCACGGCTTGCTCGGTGCCATCGCCGCGTTTCCAGTTGGCCATCGCAGCAGCGCTCCAGCCGCCGTCGGGCAGTTGCAGTGCCAAAACCTCGGCCAATGCTTTAGCCCGCTCATCAGGCGTCAGCCAGCCGGGCCGGTAGGTGTCGGCCCACAGAATCATCAATCGATGGTGCAGCGTGGGCATGGGGGTATTGGCAAAATACTGCTTGATGCGGGCAATGCCGGCCACGGCCGCCGGCGTTTCGGCATAGCCCTCGGGAGCCAGCGAAACGGCCAGCGCAGCCAATGGGGCGCCGATCTCGTGATCGCTTTCAAATGGTGGCCAGTCGCAACTAATCCATTCGAACCCACCGTGATCGCGCTGCACGGTCCACATGCGGTCGAGCGCATCGCGCGTTACCGGGTGCAGCTTGTCCCCCGTGGCGGCGTCTCCGGCAGCCAGCACGAGAGCAGTCATCACCACTTCGGCATCCCAACGCGGCCCCTTGTCTTTCCAACGCTTGGTAACCAGGTCCTCGGCAAATCGGCGAACCGTTTGATGGGCTTCGTCCTGAACGCCCAGTGCGGGCCGGGCCATCAGGTACAAATAGTTCGTGTGGCAAGCCATGCATTCGCGATTCTTTTGCCAGCTCAACGAAGCGGCGTCGAGAAACTGCTTGCTCTTGGCCGCCGAATAGTGCTCGGCCAGCGGCTCGTCGGGTTTGTTCGGGCCCGGATCGACCAGGTTGGCTAGCGTCACGGGCGCCGGGTCTTCCGCAATGGCCGAAGTCGTCAGCACCAGGGCCAGCAAAACCAGTGTGGCACTTCTCACAATCGCGCGCTGCATGGTCGCAAGCCCTCCCCCTGCTAGGTCGTATCTCTTGGTCGACGTTGCGCCGGCTCAGTTGCCGGCGAACCCGATCTTAAACTGCGGCGGGTACTTTTTCAGCACGGCCTGGTAACGCTCGATTTCGCCAAATAGCGGCATCGTGACCGGGATGTGCCGAATGCCCAGGCTAACATCCTCCTGGGGGTCGGTATAGAGATTCGACACCGTGCCGCCGCCGGTTTGCGTGACGATCGACCCGCTGAATCCGCCGGTAAAGCCCCGTTTGAAGATCTCTTCCTGCAATTCGACCGTAATGTGGGCCTTGAACTCATCGACCCGCACCGCAGAAAAGTACTGGTTCATCGTGTAAATTCGGCTCCGCCGGCAGGACTCGCCATCGGGTGCGACCCAGAACGAGGTCTGGTCGATGCCGTCGACGTAGCGTTCCTTGGGCAGGAACTTGGCCACCTCGGCCCCCGATGCGCCCGCGATCGAGGCGCACGTGTTGAACAGATCGGCTAGGTCGAACAGGCCGTCGGACTTGCGTGCGTCGATGACCCCCTGCCAGTGGACAAACGTGGGCACGCGCACGCCCCCTTCCCAACTGGAACCCTTGGCGCCGCGGAACGGCGTGCGCCCATGCGGCGGCACTTCCTGCTCGGGACCGTTGTCGGACGTGAAAATGATGATCGTGTTGTCGAGCTGCCCGGTCTCTTCCAGCGTCTTGGTCAGGCGGCCCAGGATGTCGTCGACCTCGACCAGCGCATCGCTGAACACCGTGCGAGCCGGCGACTTGCCGGCGTACTTGTGGTTCGGGTAATTGTCGAAGTGGCAAGCCCGGGTGCCGTGGTACAAGAACCAGGGCTTATCCGACTTGGCCATCTTGCGAAGGAACTTGTCGCTGTAGTCGGCCCAGTCCTGGTCGAGATCCTGAATCTTGTTCAGGTCGATCAGGTAGGTGTTCTCCAGCCCCTTTTCTTTCGTGCAGTGTACGTTGTGGTGATTGAACTGCGACTTCTCCATCATTTTGAAGCGAGCGGGGCTGAGCGCCACTTCCGGATTGAAATAAATGTCGCGCCACTCGGTATACATGTCCGACACGCCGAGGAAGCCATAAAAGTCGTCGAAGCCGACGTTCTGCGGCTGCGAGCCCTCGTTCTCGCCCATGTGCCATTTGCCGACGGCTTGGGTCGTGTAGCCCAACTTCTTGAGAATGGCGGCCAACGTTACCGCGCCATCGAGGCCGCCTTTTTCGCCATACATCGGCGGACGCAGCAGGCCGTGGTGCAACGGGTTCTGTCCCGTCATGATCGTTGCCCGCGTGGGCGTGCAGGAAGGCGTCGAATAGGCGGAGGTCAGGATCAGCCCGCGATGGGCCAGCCAGTCGATGTTGGGCGTGGGATTGCCCACGGCCACGCCGCCGCCGTTGAAGCCGGGGTCCATCCAGCCTACGTCGTCGAGCAGAAAGATCAGGATGTTGGGCTTCTTGCCGAACTTGCGCTGCGCCGCGGCCAGCTTGTCCTTGGCAGCCTTGGCTTGCTCGGCGTGCTCGATCACCGGTTCCATGTTGTCGGCAATCGGCCTGGCCGGCCGGTGGATGTACTGGTTCGGGTGATCGTAGCCCGGCGCCTGGGTGGGACCGGTAGATGCTCCCCGGGTGTTTTCCTCGGCCCGGACCGGCACGACCGTGATGCAGCCGACCGCGGCAATCCAGGCGGCAATTCGCTTTAGCTGGTACGACATGTAACGCTCCTTGCAAGGCACGTCGATGATGGTCGGCCCCCGCGCAATGAAGTCCATTCGGGCCGGCACCAGCATAGCACAGCGGGGAGCGATAACAACGGTTTGGCCGCGGCAGGTTGGCAGTTGGTCGCCGGCCGTGCGCTTGGTGGTATCCGAAACGCCGGAGTACAATCGAGCCTGGGGGGCTACCGATCTCGAAAGGCCGCACATCAATGCGTGGGGCGTGTTGCCGGCGTGGGTTCACCCTGGTCGAGCTGCTGGTGGTTATCGCCATCGTCGGCTTGTTGGTGGCCCTGCTGATTCCCGCTGTGCAAGCCGCGCGCGAGGCGGCCAGGCGCTCGCAGTGTTCCAGTAACCTGCGGCAAATCGGCCTGGCGCTGCACCATTACGCCGATGCCCTGCGGCGATTGCCGCCGGCCAGCACCAGCGACGTCGACTTCGGCGTTTGGAACTACGCCGGCCAGCCGACAATTCACTTGCACAGTTGGGCCAGCCTGGTGCTGCCCTACGTCGAAGAGTCGACGCTGCAAGGAGCGATCAACTATCGCGCCTCGTCGCTGGCGCCCGAGAACCGGCAAGTGGCGCAAACGATCGTGCCACTGTATCGTTGCCCGTCGTTCGACGGTCTCGATATTTCGCAAGAGCCCAAGTACCTGGACATCGCGCCGCGGTTCGCCATTCGCAACTACGTGGCCTTGGGCGCCACGACCGTGGGACGTCTGTGGGGACCAGGTCCCGATGGCCGCCGCCGCCCAGACGGAACGATCTATTGTCTTTCCGATACCCGGCTCGGCGATATTGCCGACGGACTGTCGAACACCGCCCTGCTGGCGGAAACCCGCGAGCAGAACGCCGCGGTATGGATTGACGGCACCGGGGCGGCCGCCGTGGGGCGGCGGTTTCAGGTCGACAACGTGCCCAGC
>CAZPED010000163.1:0-7128 GCA_964585335.1 uncultured Planctomycetaceae bacterium
GCGGCCGATACTAAACGCGGCCAGCCGAAGTCTGCCGCCAATGCCGACGGCCGGCAGTTGCCCGCGCTATTGGACCCCGCGGAGACCGCTAGCGCGCCGGCGCCCGCGGGGGCCGGGCCGGACGCGCCGGTGGCGGAGCGCTGGCAGGAGCTGGTGCCTGGCGATCGTCCGCTGGAGCTGGAGCCGCGCCCGCGGCGGCTGGCCGTGCTGTCGGTGGCGCCCGAGGGGCCGCCGGTGCAGTTTCGCCTGGCCGGCCAGGAGCAGCGCGTGGTGCGCTGGTGGGGGCCCGAGCGAATCGAGACCGGCTGGTGGCGCGGGCGGTGCGTGCGGCGCGATTACTACCAGGCCGAGACAGTTGGCGGCGATCGCTACTGGTTGTTTCGCGAGCTGTCGAGCGGCCGCTGGTTTTTACACGGATCGTTTGCTTAGCCCGCGAGTGAGGGAGGTTGCCCGTTCATGCCCGACCCGCCAGTTTCCAGCAAGCGTCCGCGGCTGGTCGACGTGCCGCCGGCCGTGGTGCGCCGCGGCCCGCGCTATGCCGAGCTGCACTGCAAAACGAATTTTTCGTTTCTCGAAGGGGCTTCGCATCCCGACGAGCTGGCGCTGCGCGCGGTCGAGCTGGGCCTGGTGGCCTGGGCCGTGACCGATCGCAACACGCTGGCCGGCGTGGTGCGAGCCCACGCGGCGGCCAAGCCCCTGGGGATCAAGCTGTTGATCGGGGCCGAGATCGATTTGCTCGACGCGCCCCCCGTGCTGCTGTGGGCCACGGATCGCGCGGCCTACGGGCGATTGGCCCGGCTGATCACGCACGGCCGCCGCCAGGCCCCCAAGGGGGAATTCCACCTGACGTTCGACGAGCTGGCCGGCTATGCCGACGGGTTGCTGTGCGGCGTGCTGCCTGGCCAGCCGCGCGGCGCGCCGTTGCCGACAGCAAGCGACGACGAGCAGCGGGCCGCCGCGCTGGGCGAGGGATTGGCGCGGCACCGCGAGCTGTTCGGCGACCGCTGTTACCTGGTCGGCGAGTTGCTCAAGGGGCCCGACGACGCCGAGACGCTCGCGCGGCTGCAGGCCTTGTCGCGGCGGGCTCGTCTGCCACTGGTGGCCGCCGGAGACGTCCACTATCACGCGCGCAGCCGGCTGGCGCTGTACGACGTGCTGACGGCCGTTCGGCTGGGAACCACCGTGGCCGAGGCCGGCGCGGCGCTGGCGCCCAACGCCGAGCGCTACCTGAAATCGGCCGAGGAGATGGCCGCCCGCTTTGCCGCCGCGCCACAGGCGATTGCCCGCACGTGCGAAATTGCTGGTCGGGCGACGTTCTCGCTCGACGAGCTGCGCTACGAATATCCCGAGGAGCTGGCGCCGCCGGGTGAATCGCCGCTCGAGTTTCTGACCCGTTTGACCTGGGCCGGAGCGCGGCGGCGCTATCCGAACGGAGTGCCCGACAAGGTGCGCGGGCTGATCGAGCACGAGCTGGTGCTGATTGCCGACTTGCGCTACGAGGCTTACTTCCTCACGGTGTACGACCTGGTGCGGTTTGCTCGCGAGCGGCAGATTTTGTGTCAGGGGCGCGGGTCGGCCGCCAACTCGGCGGTGTGCTTTTGCCTGGGGGTGACGTCGGTCGATCCCGACCGGCTCGACGTGCTGTTCGAGCGCTTCATGAGCCGCGAGCGCAACGAAGCGCCCGACATCGACATCGACTTCGAACACGAGCGGCGCGAAGAGGTCTTGCAGTATCTTTACGAAAAGTACGGCCGCGAGCGGGCCGGCATGACCGCCGAGGTGATCACCTATCGTCCCCGCTCGGCCGTGCGCGACGTGGGCAAGGCGCTGGGGCTGTCGCTCGACCGCGTGGACGCCCTGGCCAAGAGCCTGGAAGGCCATCATGCCGACGGCCACCTGGCCCAGCGCTGCGCCGAGGTGGGCATCGATCCCGAGTCGCTGGTCGGTGGCCGGTTGGTCGGCCTGGTGGGCGAGCTGGTGGGATTTCCGCGGCACCTGGGGCAGCACGTTGGCGGCATGGTGATGACGCGGGGGCTGCTGTGCGAGCTGGTGCCGATCGAAAACGCCGCCATGGAAGGGCGCACGGTCATCGAGTGGGACAAAGACGATCTGGACGAGCTGGGAATCTTGAAAGTCGATTGCCTGGCCCTGGGCATGCTGTCGGCCATTCGCAAGTGCTTTGCCCTGGTCGAGCAAACGGCCGGGCGCGAACTTTCGCTGGCCAGCATTCCCGAAGGGGACCAGGCGGTTTACGACATGATTTGCCGCGCCGACACGATGGGCGTGTTTCAGATCGAAAGCCGGGCCCAAATGAGCATGCTGCCCCGGCTGCGGCCGCAGTCGTTCTACGACCTGGTGATCGAAGTGGCGCTGGTGCGGCCAGGGCCCATTCAGGGCAACATGGTACACCCCTATTTGCGGCGCCGCGCGGGCGAGGAGGAAGAAACCTATCCGAACGACGAGATTCGCGCCGTGCTGTCGCGCACGCTGGGCGTGCCGCTGTTTCAGGAACAGGCCATGCGGTTGGCCGTGGTGGCCGCGGGGTTCACGCCGGGCGAGGCCGACCAGCTGCGCCGCGCCATGGGAGCCTGGCGCCGGCCGGGCATCATCGAGCAGTTTCGCCTCAAGCTGCTCGACGGCATGCAAGCCCGGGGGCTGTCGCGCGAGTTCGCCGAGAACGTGTTTCAGCAGATCAGCGGCTTCGGCGAATACGGCTTTCCCGAATCGCACGCGGCCAGCTTCGCGCTGTTGGTCTACGTGTCGGCGTGGCTGAAGCATTATTACCCGGCCGCTTTTGCCGCCGCGCTGATCAACAGCCAGCCAATGGGTTTTTACGCCCCCGCGCAGCTGGTGCGCAATGCCCGCGAGCACGGCGTGCGCGTGCTATCGGTTGACGTGGGAGCCAGCTGTTGGGACTGCACGCTCGAAGATGGCGCGTTGCGGCTGGGACTGCGGCTGATCAGCGGTTTGGCCGAAGGGCAGGCCCGGGCCATCGAGCAAGCGCGCGAGGCTGGGCCGTTTGCCAGTTGGGACGATTTTGCGCGGCGGACGCGGTTGAGCCGCGCGGTGATGTCGCGCCTGGCGGGGGCCGACGCGTTTGGATCGCTGCGTTTGAACCGCCGCGGCGCGCTGTGGCAGGCGCTGGCCGAGGAGGCGTCGGCCCGGCCGCTGCCGCTGTTTGCGGCGCTCGACGAGGACGATCCGCTGCCGGCCGCCTTGCCGCAACTGGAAATGCAGCAAGAGGTCGTGGCCGATTACCGCTCGGCGGGGCTTTCGCTACGGGCGCACCCCGTCCAGTTCGATCGCCAGCGGCTCGTTGCGCTGGGCATCGTGCGGGCCGATCAATTGGCCGATTACCCGGCCGACCGGCCGATTCGCGTGGCTGGCGTAGTGCTGGTGCGGCAGCGCCCCGGCACGGCCAAGGGCATCACGTTCGTCACGCTCGAAGACGAAACCGGCACGATCAACCTGATCATTCGCCAGGACGTGTGGCAGAAGTTCTATCGCGTGGCTCGCACGGCGGCCGGCTATATCGCTCACGGCCGGTTGCAGCGCCACGAGGGAGTGATCCACGTGCTGGTGCACAGGCTCGAAGACCTGACCGAGCGCCTGCGCGGCCTGGGCTCGCAATCGCGCGACTTCCGCTGAGCGTGGCCGAGCGGCTTGCCAGGTCGCTAGTGAACCGGCGGCAACTCGCCGCCGCCAGCCTGCCCGCGCGGCGCGAACAAGGCCGCCAAAACCAGCAGCACGCCTACGCCCGCGTAAATCACGGCGGTGGAAGAAATGGCCATGCTCATCGTCGTGCCGCGGTGTACGGCCATGCCGACGAAGAAGGGGCCCATCGCGCCGCCGATCCAGCCGATCATGTTCATCATGCCCACCGACGTGCTCCGCCGCGAGGCGGGCACAACGTCGTACAGCGAGGCCCAGATGTTCGAGTCGTAAATGCCCTTGGAAAGGCCAAACAGAATCATGGCCCAAATCAGCACCGACAGCTCCAGCGTCCAGCCGCACAAAAAGATGAACGGAGCGCCGCACAGCGCGCCCAGCGCTTGCACGTACATGCGGCCACCGGCGGTGCGGGCCCGCAACCAGTCGGCCATCGTGCCACCGAGCATGGCGCCAAACATGCTGGCGACCTGCAAGTACACCGTGGCCGACACGCCCGAGACCGTCAGGCTGAGCTGGAACTTCTCGTTCAGGAACGTCGGCATCCAGCTCAAGAAGACCAGGCCCACCGAGTTGGCGCCGAGGAAGGCCAGAATCAGGAAAACGGCCGAGGGAGTGGTGAACAGTCCTCGGACGAACTCACCCACCGGCACCGGCACGGGTTCTTCGGCGGCTTCGCCGGCCTCGGGGCCTAGCTCGCGGCGTTCGGCTTCGTTGCGCGCGGGCTCGCGAATGAAAGCGGCCAGCGCCAGTCCGAGCACCACGCCGGCCGCGCCCAAAAAGATGAAAGGCGACTGCCAGCCGAACCGCTCGCCCATCCAGCCGGCCAAGGCGCCGCCGCCGATGGTGCCGGCGTAAACGCTGGTCTGATGAAAGCTCATGGCGCGCGAGCGAGTGGCCTTGGAATGGTAATCGCTGATCAGCGACATCGAGGCGGGGAAGTACACGGTCTCGCCGAGTCCTTCGGCGCCGCGTACCAGCACGAACTGCCAGACCTTGCTGCACAAGGCAGTGAAGCCGGTGACGATGCTCCAGACGTACAGGCCGGCCAGAATCACCAGCTTGCGCGAGACTTTGTCGCTCAACTGTCCGGCCAGGGGCGCAGTGAGGGCGTAGACCAGCGCGAACGCCGAGCCGATCATGCCCAGCTCTTGTTTGTCGAAGCCGTACTTTTCTTGCAGCAACGGAAAGATCGAAAAGATGGCCTGACGGTCGGCATAGTTGAAAAAGCAAATGAACCACAGCATGCCGACCACGGCCCAGCTATAGCCGGCGCCATGACGCGCGAAAGCGGGCTGCCGGGCGACGCGGGGATGATCTTCAGGCCGTTGCATCCGGAACGCTCCGCGATGAGTTCAGTCAGGAAATGACGCCAGAAGGGGATCGGCCAAGAATAATGCGAAAACCAAAGCCCCGCAAGGGGATGAGGTCGCGCCGTCAATTGACTGCCGGTAGTCGGGGCCAGTATGCTGAAACGGGTCATCGCTCCCCCCGCCGCACGATCCCACCGCCAAGCCAACTCACCCCAACGTCGAGGATTCCATGCCTGTGCGATTCACGCTGCTGGTACTGACCGTCTGCTGTGCGGCGCCCTGCTGGGCGGGCGACGACTGGCCGCAGTTCCGCGGACCCGACGGCCAGGGACACTCCGACTCGGTCGGCGTGCCGCTCACCTGGAGCGAAAGTGAGCACGTGGCCTGGAAAACCGAGATTCCCGGCCAAGGCTGGTCGTCGCCGGTCGTGCTGGGCAAGCAGGTCTGGATGACCACGGCCACCGAAGGAGGCCTGTCGCTACGAGCCATTTGCGTCGATCGCGACTCGGGACGCGTGTTGCACAACGTCGAGGTGTTTCACCGCGACAAGGCCATCGAAATTCATGCCACGAACAGCTACGCCTCGCCCACGCCCATTCTCGAAGGCAGCCGGGTCTACGTACACTTTGGCACGATGGGCACGGCCTGCCTCGACACCAAGAACGGCGAAGTGCTGTGGCGCAACGAAGAGTTGCAGTTCGACCACCAGGTTGGGCCCGGCAGCTCGCCGACGTTGTATCAGAATCTGCTATTGCTCAACTGCGACGGCACCGACGTGCAATTCGCCGCCGCGATCGACAAACGCACGGGCGCCGTGGCCTGGAAGACCAATCGCTCGGGAGTGATCGACAAAGCGCCCGATCAAAAGAAGGCGTTCGTCACGCCGCTGGTTATCAACGTCGCGGGGCGCGACATCGCCATCATGACCGGCGCCGAGTGGGTGTATGCTTACGACCCGCTCACGGGCGAAGAAATCTGGAACGTCAAGCACCCTGGGTTCTCGGTAACTCCGCGCCCCGTGTACGCGCACGGGCTGATCTACGTGTGCACGGGCTTCATGCTGCCAGAGCTGTTTGTCATTCGTCCCGAGGGCAAGGGCGATTTGACGGCCACGAACGTTGTCTGGAAGACCAACAAGAGCGTGCCCACCAAGCCGTCGCCGCTGGTCGTGGGGGACGAGTTGTACCTGATCAGCGAGGTGGGCGTGCTCTCGTGCTTCGATGCCAAGTCGGGCAAGCTGCACTATCGCAAGCGCGTGGGCGGAAATTTCTCGGCCTCGCCGATCTTCGTCGATGGCCGCATTTATTGCAGCGACGAGGACGGCCGCACGTTGGTGCTGGCCCCCGGCACCGAGTACAAGGAGCTGGCCTCGAATAAGCTCGACGGCCGGATCATGGCTTCGCCGGCCGTGACGGGCCGATCGTTGCTGTTGCGCACCGACACGCACTTGTACCGCATCGACCCTTGAGCAGTGACGGCCGCGGCGCTGCTTCCGCCCGACGTCACTTCTGCTTGACGTCGTAAACCAGCAGCGCGTCTTGTTCGCGCAAGTACAACCGGCCGCCGATTACCACGGGGTGCGACCAGCTGGGGTTGCCGACGTCGGGAATCTGGAAGCTCCCTTTTTCCTGATAGCCATCGGGCGTGGCGCCGATGAGCGCCATCACGCCATTCTCGAAGCGGAAGTAGAGGTTGCCGTCGGCATAGGCCACGGCCGCCGAGCCCGTGCCGGGGCCACGGTTTTGGCGCCAGGCCACGTCGCCCGTCTTCCACGCCAGGCACGTGGGCGCGCCGGCATTGTGTCCGTGGCCGGTGTAGAGATAGTCGCCCAGCACGATCATGCCGCCGTGGTGGTTTTGGAACGTCTTGGCGTCCAGGAAGTAAACCTCTTCGGCGCGCACGCCGTCGCCGTCGGGCGAAAGCTTCAACAGCGCCGCGCCGGTTTGATAGCCCGACGAGCAGAAGACATAGTCTCCCATGACCACCGGTGTGGGAATGTTGGCCGTGGGGTTGGCGACACGGTTGTACCCCCAAAGGAACTTGCCGTTCTCGGCGTCGACGCTGACGACGCCGCGGCCCATCAGTTGAATGTTTTGCTTACGGCCGCCGCCGTTGCCGATGACGATCGAAGCGTACGCGGCGCCGT
>CAZPED010000164.1:0-7097 GCA_964585335.1 uncultured Planctomycetaceae bacterium
CACCAATAGCGCGGGTAGCACCAGCTTCGACCAGCCCATCGAGATGGCCATGGCTGCGGCCGTGGGCGGTCCGCCCAACGAAGCATTGACTGCAAGAGCCAGCTGCTCCAAATCAAACCGCAGCAAGTATCCGGCCACGAACGTCACCAGGATGTTGGCCGCCGCCATCACCAGGCAGAATACGAACATCAACGGCACCTGCGAAAACACCAGCCACAGATCCGCCGGCAAACCGATGACAAACAGGAACACGTACAGCAGGTAACTGCCGAGTTCCTCGGCGCCGTGGATCCGGGCCAGCAGCCGATGGGCCAGCGTGGCCACGAGCGTTGCCCAAAACGTAATGTGCACGTAGCGGTTGCCGGCCAGTTCGACGAGCATGCCGCTCTGGCCCGCGTCGGCTAGCAAGTGCCTCGCCAGGCCGGAAGTGGCCTGGGCCGCGGCCACCACGCTGACCGCCACGGCCACGGCGGCGGCGATGTCGAGCAGCGAAATCTCCTTGCGCCGCCAATGCTCGGCCGCGAGCTGCCGGCTATCGACGGCCTCGACCGTGTGCGGGTGCGAAAACTTACTGAGCATCCAGCGGCTGCGACACAGCAGTAACAGCACCAAGAACACGCCGGCCATGATGAAGTTGTCGGCCACCAGCAGCGGCCCGGTGACGTTACCGCTCGTACCGTAAGAATTGGCCACGGCAATAAAGTTGACGCCGCCACCGATGTAGCTGGCTGTCATGATGCCAGCGATTTGCGGGGCGTCGGCCACCTGGCCGTGCATGGTCGCCGCCGCGGCAATCGCCCCCGCGACCGTGCCGACCGATGCCAGGTGGAAAGCGACGAAGAGCCAGCCCGTGGTGCGGACAATGTGAAACACGTTGGCCCGAAACAACAAGAGCGGCAGCGCGAGCGGCACCAGACTATCTTGCACTACATCGTATACGCCCGCCGCCGGCGGCATGACGCGCAGATTGGCCAGCAACATGGCCAGGCACAAGGCCAACACCGGGCCACTGATTTTGGCGGCCCAGGCGTAGGTCTGCTCCAGGTAAATGCACACGGCCACGCTGACGACGATGACGGCCCACAACAGCCACACGTCGTCGTTTGAGATCAGTGAACCCATGCCAGCTCGGCCAATCGGCAAAAAGGCTAAGGAGCGCTGCGCGGCAGCATCATGCCGGCCATCAGCGCGCCGAGCACCTGGCCGCTGGGGTCGATTTGAAATACCACCTGCTCGTCGGCGTACATGCCCGGCGACAGGTTGAACGTCACCCGGTTAAGCGGGGTCAAACGGTAGTCGTACTCGTTCTCGACCGTGGCGTACAAATGGCCGTGTCGTATCGACACGACCAGCGGAATGAACTTCGGTCCGTAGCTGCCCACCAGTTTTTGCCAAGCCGCGGGCGCCGGAGGCGGCTGTTCGCCGACGCGGCGAAACACCTGGCCCGCCACGCTGAATCCAGCGATCTTCCCGCCAGCATCGCGCTGAAACTCGACTGGAGCGCGATAGAGAATTCGCCCCTCGGCCTGGAACTTCAAATCGGCCGTGGCCAGCAGCGTCACCTCCTGGCCCGAGTAGTCGACCTGCAAGCGGGCGCCGTCGACGACAACATGGGCCCAGTGGCTTTGCGACTCGTAGTCGCCGGCCATTTCGGCGAGCACTCCGGGCGCCGGGTCGTAGCGCCGGGGGCCCTCGGGTGTGAACTCGCCCTTGACGGTTTCCAGCAGAATGTCGAGCCCCGCCTCGGCCAGCCGGCGCACCGGCGCAATCGCGATGTCGCTGTTCGCCAGCACGACCACGCCCAACCGCGTCTCGGGCAGCACGATGATCGAAGTGGTAAAGCCGTACACTGCGCCCATGTGCTGCACGGTCTTGTGCGCGCGAAACTTGTTGACGGCAAAGCCCAGGCCAAAACCAGTCGGCTCGCTGGTCAACTGCGGCACGAACATGGCCTGCAACGACTCGGGCTTGAGCAGTGCAGCGCTGCCCGAGGAGCTCGCGCCTTGCATGACAAACGCGGCAAACCGGGCCAGGTCCGAGGCCGTGGTATACAGGTTGCCGGCCGGCTGGGTGCCCAGTTCAAATTCGGGAGCCGTTTGCAGCTCGTAGCTGCCGTCGCCGCGGGCCACGCGCATCCGGCCCTTGGCGAGCCGGGGCCGCAACTCATCGTTCATCGTCCAGCACGAGCTGGCCATTCCCAGCGGCCCCAGCACGTGTCGCTGCTGATAATGCGCGAAAGCCTCGCCGGTTTGCACCTCCAGCGCCCGGCCCACGATCGTGGGGCCGACGTTCGAGTAGCGCGTCTTGCTGTTGGGCGGATTGACCAGCGCGCAATCGGCAATGCTGGCCACGGTCGCCTCGATGGTCGGTTGGCTCGGATCGAAATAGCCCCCCAGGGGCGCCTCGCGCACCATGCCCGAACGATGGCAAAGCAATTGGCGAATCGTGATCGGCAGAGCGGGCTCGAAGGGATTGACGATGCGAAACGTCGGCAAGGCCCGCTCGATCGGCGCGTCGAGGTCGAACTTGCCTCGTTCGACCAGCTGCATCGCGGCCACGGCATTCAACAGCTTTGAGATCGAGCCGGCTCGATAAACAGTGTCGGCCGTGGCCGGCACGCCGCGTTCCCAATCGGCCTGACCGTAGCCGGCGGCATGCACCACCTGGCCGTCGACGATCCAGGCGACCGAAACGCCGGGCAGCACTTGCCGCTGCAATTCAATCGACGCCAGCTGCGCAAAGCGGGCCTTGGCCACCTCGTAATCGGGTTTGTCGGCCGCCCACAGGCCAGGGCACTTCGCCGCCGAAAACAGCAACAGGCCGATCAATACGATTCCCGCTCGCCGCTGTCCTGTCGCGGCGCGCGTTGCAGACGAGCTTCCAGCCTTCATAAACATCGCGCCAGCGTGTCCGTGAGCCGATCGAGCATTTCGATTGTGTGGGTGGCAAACACCGCAATCCGCAGCAGCCCTGCGGGGCCGGCGCCAGCATAGTCGCGCGTGTAGGCAATGGCAATTCCGTCATCGAACAATCGCGATTGCAGCCGCTGCATGTCGGCCGCGATAGGAAGGCGAAAGCTGATGATCGGCGCCGGACTGCGCTCCACGTCGAGGCCCAGGTGCGCCAGCGCAAGCCGCAGATGCTCGACATTCTTGGACAGGCGCAGGCGCAATTCGGGTTCCGCCGCCACGATCTCCAGACCTTTGGCCGTGGCGGCCGCTCCCGGCGCAGCCGGCGCGCTGGCGCCGCGAAACCAGCCACTCTTGCCGCGCACCTGCTGGAGCAGCGCACTACTGCCGGCCACCACGCCGCCATGACCGCCCACAGCCTTGCTGAGCGTTGCGCTATGAAAAATACGCGGCGCGCCAGTCCCTGGCGCGTCGAGAACATTGATTTGGTCTGGCCACACTCCCGCCAGTTCCAGGCTGCCGCGGCCGCTGGCACCGAGGGTCGCCAGTCCATGGGCATCGTCGACCAGCAGGGCAGAGCCGGCGTAGCCGCGCAATCGCTCGATATACTCGGCCAGCGGCGCCAAGCGGCCGCTGGCGGCAAACACGCCATCGGTGAGCACGATCGGCCGCACGCCCGGGGCCACGTGCGTCTTGAGCAATTCGGCCAGGTGATCGACATCGCGGTGCCGAAACACCCGTGGCGGTACGACCAAGTGAGTAAACATCGCGGCCGCTTCGCGCAGGCAGTCGTGGGCCGACTCATCGCAGAGCACCAGCTCGAACTGGTCGGCCAGTGCCGCCGCCAAAGCAAAGTTGCCGGCGTAACCGGTCACGAGATAAGTGGCGGACTCGGCCCCCAGCAGCGCCGCCGCGCGCCGCTCGACTTCGACCACCGGCGGGCTGTCGCCAAAACCGGCTCGGCTAGTGGCCGAATGCACTCCGTATTGCGCCACGGCTTGTTGTGCCGCGGCAATCACCGCCGGATGTCCCTGCAGGCCCAGGTATCCGGTGCCAGCGAAGTACAGATACTCCCGCCCATTCAACAGCGTGATAGGCCCGGGCGGGCTTTGCATGATCCACACGGCACGTTCCTGGCTGAGGCGGCGAAGTCGGGCAACGCCAGGTATGATAGCCGCTCGAACGACGATTCGCCCAAAGATCTACAGCTGGGACGCCGGTCGATTTGCGCCGCGCGAAACCGAGCACTAACGCGCTTCGGCAGTCTGCTGCGCCGAGACGAGTGCCAGCGCCTCTTCGAATTGCGCTTGCAGCAGCATGAAGCGCCGCTGATCGCCGCCATGATCGGGATGCAGCTGCTTGACCCGTTTGCGATAGGCCTGCTTCAGCTGCTCTTCAGTGCAGGGAAAACGCAACCCGAACGCGGCCACGGCGCGGGGCGTTTCACGGCGAGCCCAATCAGGAATTCCCGGTAGCGACCACTTCGTCACGATCGATAGCGCTCGATTGAGCGACCGCAGATAGGCCCGGATGTCCAGCACCATGAACACATAGCCAACGGCTGGCAATAGCAGCGCCACCGCCAGAAAGGCGACCGTCGCCGTCAGGTCGACGAAGTTCGGCCAAGATTCCGTCGCCGCCATTAAAACCATGAGTACATCCTTAGCCGCGCGGCTGCCGCGGTCAGCTCGTTACTTGCCCGAAGTGGGCCGCGACGAACCGCCATTATCTTCTGCAAACCGCGTTCCCATATTAGAAGCGGGCTTGGCGGCTCGCAATACGAGTCAGCCTGCACGGCCAGAACGATCGACCAATCGCGCTCGTGCCTTACGAGGAATTAACGCCCGGCGAGGACGACTAATGATTGTGAGCTGCCCGGGTTTCGGCCGCGGAGGCGGCAATCTGCCCACGCCGCTTGGCAGGCAGCCTCGCCGGCTGTTGGCTGCCCGCCCGCTGTCTACAACTTCATGTCTTCGCCGAAGTAGTACTTGCGGGCTTCCGGATTGTCGAGCACTTCGTCGGGACTACCGTGGCAAAGTACACACCCAGAACGGATCACGTAGCTGCGATCCGTGATTTGCAGCGTCTCGCGCACCTGGTGGTCGGTGATCAGAATGGAAATTCCCCGCGTGCGCAAATCGCGAATCACGCGTTGAATGCTGTTGATCGTTACCGGATCGATGCCCGTAAACGGCTCGTCGAGCAGGATGATCTTGGGGTTCGAGACCAGCGCGCGGGCGATTTCCAGACGGCGTCGTTCGCCCCCCGAGAGCGAATCGGCCCGCGACTTGCGCAACCGCGTGATATCAAACTGTTCGAGCAGCTCGTCGCACCGCCGGCGCCGCTCCTTGCGCTCCATGCCCAGCATTTCCATCACGCCGAGCAGATTGTTCTCGACGCTCAGCTTGCGAAAGACGCTCGACTCCTGTGCCAGGTAGCCCATGCCTTGCTGCGCGCGCTGGTACATCGGCAGCGAGGTGACGTCCAGCTCGTTGAGCATCACGCGGCCCGAGTCGGGCTCGACCAGCCCGCAAGTCATGCGAAAGCTGGTGGTTTTGCCGGCACCGTTGGGGCCGAGCAATCCGACGATTTCGCCCTCGTCGACCTGGAAGTCGACGCCATCGACGACGCGCCGTCGCCCGTACGTTTTCACCAGGCCCATCGCGGCCAGTACGGTCATGCTCCTGGTCCTCCTTGACGTTGGCGTGCCGACCGCGGTTCGGGGCCGCGGCCGGTCGCCCCAGTATCGCACTTAGCGAATGAATCCCATACCCGAGAAGTTGGGCACCACCCCGATCGAAACGTCCGTGAACGGAATGGGCAGGTTCAATGGATGCGGCCAATAAACGAACAGCGCCTTGCCGATCAGCAGCTGGCGCTCGACGTAGTGTTGCTTGGACCACAACCGTGCATCGGAACTGGCCGGGCTGTTGTCGCCCAGCACGAAGAACTGGTCGGGGCCCAGCGGAAAGTCAGCCTCCTGGCGGCGATCGAAATAGTCGCCCGGCGAATGCCAGAGCGAGGGCGTGGCCAGGAACTCGACAATCCGCTCGCTGGCTCGCCAAGGACCATAGGCGTCGGGCGAGCGATAGTCGCTGACCACTTCGGCATAGGGCCCTTTTTCAGCGATGTAATAAATGTCTCTCAGCAGCCGAATGTGCCGTACGGTCAGCGCCGCGCCGCGCGAGCCAATGCCCGCCGGCGCCAGGTCGCCCAGGTCTTCGGCCGACGTGCGGGGGCGCTCGTTGCCCAGCGCCGGATACGCCGTGGCAACGTCGAAAGTGACCACGCCGCCGTCGACCCAGAGCAGCAGTTGCCCATCGACATTGGCAAACCGCACTCGGTGCGTGCCGGGACCGCGCAGCGACGTGACGGCCGCGGGCTGCCAGTCGGCCAAGCCATCGACGCCCAGTTGGGCGCGGCCCGTCTTGAGCTCGACGGTGCAGGTGAAGTGCCGGCCCCCTTTGACCAGGTCGAACATCACGGAGCCCTCGTCGCCGGCCGCGGCCACCTCGCACTCGAGCACCAGGTCGCCCACCCAGTGCAGGCCCGCGGTGCTGGGATGCTGTTGCGGCTTGTCGCGCGTGACGCGGGCATTGAACGCATAGAAGTCCGTGATCAGTTGCGCCTGAGGCGGACGCGTCACTTTCCAGTTGCCGTCCTGCCAGTTGTCTTCGGGCGGAACGATGTGCTGATAGCGCATCCAGGTGTCGCCCGCCGCCTCGCCACTGGTGCGGTACTCGCGCGCGTCGAGCGAGGGCTCCCAGTCGCCGGCCGAGTCCTCTTTCGACCAGGGCTGCCAGCGCAGCGGCCAGTCGCTGTCGAGCATCTCGGCGCTTTGATGGTCGTTGTCGTAAACGATTTGCGCCATCGCCAGCACCTTGTCGGGCGGCTTGCGCTGCAGCACAAACTCGGCATCGTCCGTGCCCTTGGCGTAAATGTCGCCGTGGAAGATCCGCACCGTCTCGTTTGGCAAACCGACGAGCCGCTTGATGTAGTAGGTCTCGGCTTCCTCCGGATAGCGGAAGACCACCACGTCCCAACGGCGCGGCTCCATCACGTGGTAAGGCACTTTGCTGACCCAAATCCGATCGCCGCTGTAGCTGGGGTTCGCCTGGCCGCCGGGCGTGTAGGGATCGACCGACGTCGTGTACCGGCAGTTCGGGCAGGTCACTCGAATCACTTGCG
>CAZPED010000165.1:0-7092 GCA_964585335.1 uncultured Planctomycetaceae bacterium
CCCAGGCCGAAGAAGTCAGCACCGACCAGGTGCTGCTCGAACTGCTGGAAAAGGTGCCCGAGAAGGCGGCCGACTAGCGTATTTAGCCCCCGGAGTGAACGGTTCATGGCGACCGCGGCCGAGGCCTTGCTCAGTCCGCAATTGATGGCGCAGCTCGAACGGCTCGAGCTTGTCAGCCGCAAGATTTTTCGCGGCCGGCTCAAGGGCGAGCGCCGCAGCACGCGCAAGGGTCAAAGCGTCGAGTTTGCCGACTTCCGCAATTACGTCCCCGGCGACGATCTGCGATTCATCGACTGGAACACCTATGCCCGGCTCGATCGGCTGTTCCTGAAGATGTTCTTCGAGGAGGAAGACCTGCACTTTTACGCCCTGGTCGACGCCAGCGCGTCGATGACCTTTGGCTCTCCCGCCAAGTTGCGCTACGCCAAGCAACTGGCCGCCGCCCTGGGGTTCATCGGGCTGATCCGCTCCGACCGGGTGCGGATCGAAACGCTGGGCCAAACGGCCGGCCGTCCGGCCCCCGTGTTCCGCGGGCGGCAGTCCACCTGGCGCATGCTCGAGTACCTGGAAAAACTCGAGCCCGAGCCGTCGGGCAACCTGGCCACGGGCATCAAGAACTTCTGTATTCGCAATACCGGCAAGGGCATCGTCGTGCTGATCAGCGACCTGCTCGACAAGGACGGATACGCGTCGGCCCTCAAACTGCTGCTCGCCCGCAACATGGACGTGTACGTCATCCAGGTGTTGTCGGCCGAGGAGCTGAATCCTGAGATCGTTGGCGACTTGAAGCTGGTCGATAGCGAGGACCAGGACGTTGCCGAGGTAACGGCCAGTGCTCCGCTGATTAACCGGTACCGGCAAAACGTGGCGGCATTCGTCGAGGGTGCCCGGGAGTTCTGCACTCGGCGCGGAATGAGTCACCTGCTGGCCAGCAACCAGATTCCGGTCGAGGACCTGATTGCCAGTTACCTGCGCAAGCGGGGGTTGGTGCGCTAGTGTCGATCATCAATATGCTCTCGGGGTGGCAATGGGCACTGCTGGCGGCGATTCCGCCGGCAATCTTGGCGCTCTACTTCCTAAAGCTTAAGCGCACGCCGCTCGAGGTGCCCAGCACGTACCTGTGGCGCAAGTCGATCGAAGACCTGCACGTCAACAGCATCTGGCAACGGCTGCGTACCAGCATTCTGCTACTGCTGCAAATGCTGGTGGTCGCTGTGGCCATGTTGACCCTGCTTCGCCCCGGCTGGAGCGGCAGCCAACTGCGCGGCACTCGGTTTGTGTTCATGATCGACAACTCAGCCAGCATGAGCGCCACCGACGTGGCGCCCAACCGACTGGCCGAGGCCAAACGCCGCGTTGGCGAACTGGTCGACCAGATGGCCTCGGGCGACGTGGCCATGATCGTCAGCTTTGCCGACTCCGCCCGCGTGGCCCAGGAATTCACCGACGACCGGGCGGCACTGCGGCGTCAGCTCGACGCGATTGCCCCCACCAACCGCACCACATCGATCGACGAAGCCCTGCGCGTGGCGTCGGGGCTGGCCAGTTCCAAACGCGACGACCTGGCGCCGCACGACGACGACGAGGCGGCCAGCCTGGCTCCACCAGCCACGCTCTACTTGTTCAGCGATGGCAATTTCCCCGATGTCGCCGGCAAGTTGCTCTCGAACCTGAACCCGATCTTCGTGCCGATTGGCGCCTACGAACCGCCAAACGTGGCGATCACTGCCTTCAATACCAAGCGCCGCGAGGACCACCACGAGCGGTTGCAGGCCTTTGGTCGGCTGGAGAATTTTGGCCCCGAGCAGGTTGCGGTCGAGGTCGAGCTGCACCGCGACGGCGCCTTGCTGGATGCCCAACAACTGCAAATCGCGGCGCGGGCCAGTTCGGGCGTCGTGTTCGAACTGGGAGACGTGCACTCGGGCACGCTCGAACTGCGCTTGCGCGGTGGCGGCGACCTGACCGTCGACGACGTTGCCTGGTCGGCCATCGATCCGCCGACGCGATCGCACGTGCTGCTCGTGACGCCCGGGAACGATGCGCTTGAACTGGCGCTCAAAACCGACGGCGCAACCCAGTTGGCCGAAATCGAAGTTGCGGGGCCCGAGGAGCTCGCCCGGCCCGATCATCTGGCCCGGGCTGCTGGCGGCTACTATTCACTGATCATCTACGATCAGTGCCAGCCCAGTGTATTGCCCCAGGCCAACACGCTGTTTATCGGCCGCCTGCCGCCGGGGAGCGTCTGGAAGGCCGGCGACAAGGCACCTGCCCCGACGATCATCGACGTCGACACGGCCCATCCGCTCTTGCACTTGATCGACCTGGGAAACGTCAAGTTTGCCGAGGCAACGCCGCTGGCGGCGCCGCCAGGAGCCACCGTGCTGGTGGCGACCGACGCCGGGCCACTGCTGGCAATCGCGCCCCGGGAAGGGTTCGAGGATGCCGTGCTGGGTGCCGAGATTGTCGGCCGCAACGATATGGGCGAGCGTTACGCCAACTCCGATTGGCCGCTACGGCTGAGCTTTCCGGTGTTCGTCTGGAACTCCCTTACGTACTTTGGGGGCTCGGCGGCGGCAGGCGGCGAAAGCTTGCAGCCGGGCAAGACCGAGGTGATAAAATCGGTCGGCACCGCCGACGAACTGACCGTTACAACGCCCGCTGGGCAGGCATATGCATTGAAACGCGAGCACGGGGCCCCCTTTGTGTTCAGTGCGACCGATGCCTTGGGTGTATACACGGTTGCCGAGCCCAACCAGCCCGAGCGTCACTTCTGCGTCAACCTGTTCGATCATGCCGAAAGTAACATCAATCCCCGTGCGGAGATCGAGCTGGGGCACGTTGTCATTGAGGGTCAACGAGATTGGCAGGGCGTTCGGCGGGAACTTTGGAAACCACTGCTGCTGGGGGCTCTAGGCGTTTTATGCTTGGAGTGGTATATCTACAATCGTCGAGTGTATCTATAAGCGGCGATTTCGCAGGATGACGCGACACCACGGCTAGCCTCATTGCCGGCTTCTCCGCTTCCAGAGACCCCTTGGACCGCCCGGGCGGCAGAGTCTCGCGCTCCGACATCCCTCCACCCACCAACCTCACAGCAGCAGCGTCCAAGCAGGAGCGAAGATGATTCGCAAGGCGTTACTTCCAGTTAAACGCAAGAAGTCCGGGACCGCGCGCCGTAAGAGGGCCATTCTGAATCTGGTGGAGAACGACCTGATCAAGCGGGTCAGTTACGAAGAGTACCGCGAAAAGGTACGCGACGTGTACGGCGGGCCCCAGGGCGCCTTTCTGGCCACGGCCAGCTTGCTGTCGCTGCACATTCACCTAGGCGACCGCCTGCTGCGCGAACGCAAGTTCGACCTGCGCGGCGCCAAGAACATTCTCGACGTGGGCAGCGGCGCCGGCCAGATCGCCAAGCACTTGCTCAAGTACGCCGACACGGATGCTAAAATCACGTGTTGCGACCTCTCGCCCGAAATGCTCCGTCGGGCGCGCGTTCGCCTGCGCAGCGACGTGCCGGCGCACGTGGCCGCCGACCTGTCGAGGTTGCCGTTTGCCGACGAAAGCTTCGACTGCGTCACTTGCGGGTACGTGCTCGAACACCTGCCCGAAGCCGGTACGGGCCTTTCCGAACTGTCGCGGGTGATGAAGCGCGGCGGCCGCATGCTGCTGCTGACCACCGAGGACAGCTTCTCCGGCGCTTGGACGAGCCGGCTGTGGTGCTGCCGCACCTATAACCGCAAAGAGCTCTACAAGACCTGCCAGGACCTGGGATTGGTCTGGAAAAACGAGCTCTGGTTCACACGGATGCACAAGCTATTTCGCGCCGGCGGCATCTGCGTCGAAATCGAAAAGTGCTAAATGCTCGGTGAGGCCTGCCGGCCCCACCGAGACACCGCTTTCTTCCGCTGTTTAGCGATTGCCGCGGCGGCGCCGCCAGCCGCAAATCGTTACAACTGCTCCGCCACTGGCCGCCAGCAACAGGCTGGTCGGCTCGGGCACGCTGGGCACGTAGCCCGTGTACGTATAGCGGCGGACTTCGGCGTTCTGTGCGCTCACCGAATTGACGGCCACGGTGCCGTTGATGCCGCCGCCAAGCAGCTTCAGATCGGCATAGGGGGCCAGCAGTGAGCCGTTGAAATTGTTGTTCACGCTCACCTTCGTGGCATCGTACAGGTTCCAGAGTATGTGCGTGGAATTGCCCTGATTAAAACCGCCAATCATGTTCGGCGGGGCGACAAAACTAACGTTGCCGCTGTTCGAGGCCATGTTGATGATCACCGTCGTGGCCGAGCCCAGGTTCAGGTTCAGCTGTCCCAGCCCGCTCAGATTGGCCGGCGTGAGCGAATAGACGGCCACCCACTGGCCATCGAGCAGCACCGGCGAAGCGCTCATGTTGCCGGCACCGTCGATCGTGCCGTTGGTGGGCAACGCCTGGTAAGCCAGGCTCAAGCTGCTCAATTGGTTAAAGGCGCTGGTCACCGTAGCGGGAATGGTCGGATCGGCAATCAGAGAGCCGCCGCCATTGAGATTGACCGTACCCAGCTTTGAACCGGTCAGCAGCACGTTTCCGCCATGGTTGATGTTGACCGTGCCGGGCCCCAGGTTGCCGCCAACCGCCAAGGCGGCGCCGCTAGGAGCGGTGATGCCCTGCACGCCATAGTTCGAAGTGCCCGTCACGTTGCCGCCCACCAGGGCGCTGCCGTCCACTTCGGAGCTCGACTGCAGGTTGGTCCGCACGATCAGGTTCCAATCGTGCAGCAAGGCCGCCTGGGCCGTCGCAGCGAGCGACCAGAACGCCAGCGCGCAGAGCGCGGCACGAAAAAGAGAAAAAGCGGACATCCGTTGATTCATGAGCGTTCTCCGGCGGCAGCGTCAAAGTGGGCAAGTCAGTGAGAGCGTGGGCAGCGAGCGCCCCCGCGAAGAGCGGCCAAACGCCCTGGTTGGGCTAATGTCTGGCGGCCCCTAGGTTGGTAGCCTGGGGTGGAAAGCCTCTTCCCCGTCAGGCTAAGGCTTAGCCTAGTTCACGACGACTTCAGCGGTCAATCGGGTAAGAGGGGCACCTGCGCTAGTGCGCAATCATTGTTCCGCTGCCGCAGTCAGCGTCAGTCGCGTGATCTCGGGCGGACAGTTGATCCGCAAGGGAAACAAGCTGGCCGTGCCGCGGCTGACGTGCATCACCGTGGGAGCATCGTGAAAAAAGCCGTAGGCGTACTTGGTGCCGTGCCAACTCGGGCAAATAATCGGGCCGACTACGGGCAGCCGCACCTGCCCCCCGTGGGTATGACCGGCGAGCATCAGGTCGTAGCCTTGCGCGCGAGCCCAGGCGTATTGATCGGGCGTGTGCGCCAGCAGTAATTGCAGCGGGTCGCGTTCCGCCGGCAGCGTGGCATCGGGGGGCGCGGGAGCTTCGCCCAGCCATGGCAATTCGTTGCCAGCGATTTCGACCTGGCCGTCGGCGATCAGCCGATGTTGCCCGCCGACGTCAACAAACCCGGCCTCGGCCAGCGCCGCGCGCAGCCGCGCGACGTCCTTGGTCCGCAAATCGTGGTTACCCAGGATGAAATACTTGCCCAGCGGCGCCTCGGCGGGCCCCAGCGTCTCGACAATCCAGTCGATGCAGTGGGCGGCATCGCAAACGTCGCCAGTCAGGGCAATCAAATCAGGCCGCAGCGAGTTGGTCTGCCGCACGACCTCGTGGAAATAATCGCGGTCGATCCGGCCGCTAAAGTGCAGGTCCGACCAATGACAAATCGACAGCCCACGTAGCGCCTCGGGCAAACGCGGCAGGCCGACTTCCACGTCAACGATGTGCAGCTGCCAAAGCTGATTGTAAGGCACGCGATGAAACAGGGCCGTCCGCAACCCCTGCATGGGAGCATATCCCAGGGTGCCGGCGATGTCGACGACTCGCTGCGACCGCAGCCGCACGCACCCGGGCAAACGGCCAGCGGCGAATTTCCGCCGTGCCCAGACCGGCAGATGCCCGGCCCCCACCACGGCGGCCACGGCGGCATAGATCGTTATCCAATTCCACTGCCGCAACTGGGTGCTTGCTTCGTCCCAGCCGGCCCGCGAAAGCTCGGCGAACATGGCCAGGGGAATGCCGGCGAAGCCCGCGTAGAACAGCAGGGTGACCAGCTTGACCACTTTGCGAGGAAAGCCGGTGGCGTGCCAGCGATTGATCAGGCCGACCCAGAACGCTCCGTGGCCAATGCCCGCCAGCAGTGCCACCAGCGTCATCCAGGCGAGCGTCATGCGGCCATTCCAGCGGGCAGAAGGAATTGAAGGGGGGCAACAGCGCCCACTCACGCCGCTGGCGCCACGGCTACTGTTGCTGCACCGGCTCGGACTGAGCGGTCGAGATCGTCACGGCGGCATCGTGCTCGGCTCGCCCCAACACGATCCGTTCGACGGTATCGAGCAACTGGTCAAGCCGGAACGGCTTGCACAACTCACCGTAGAGCGGCAACCGCGCTTGCCGAGCCTTGACGATCGAGTGGCCCGGGTCGTAGCCAAACCCGGTCATCAGCACCAGCGGCACCGGATCGATGATCTCTTGCAGTTTGAGCAGCAGCTCGTAGCCGGTCATGTCGGGCAGGCGAATGTCGACGATAATCACGACGTAATTCCCCTCGATCGACATGTTGCGCACCATGTAAATCGCTTCGGCGCCGTCGTGGGCCGTTTCGACCACGCAGCCGTAACGCTCCAGCAGGTTATGAGCGGCGCTCCGCACGCTTTCGTCGGCGTCGGCGACCAGAATTCGCCGCCCCCGCAGTGCCAGGCGGGCCTGCTGCTGGTCGATCTGCGGCGAGGCCTGCGCCGGGGCCATCTTCTGACCCACCATCTGGATCAATTGCTTGATGTCGCGGGCATTCCGCAAAATGCCGTGCAAGCGCTCGACCACCTCGGGCTCGTGGCCGATGTAGCGCTCCATGATGTTGACCGCGTCGTTCAAAATGTCGTCGACCGGCAACGCCACGGCGGCATGTATCGCCTCGACGCTTTCCTGAGCCGTCGAGGCCTTCTCGGCCCGCAACAGCTCTAGTGTGTTCAGCGCCACGGCCACGTCGCGGGTAAAGATCTCGAGGA
>CAZPED010000166.1:0-7067 GCA_964585335.1 uncultured Planctomycetaceae bacterium
GGGCAACGCCAGGCTGTAGGTCAGCTCCTGGTCGTGCAAAATGGCGCCGCCGCCCGTTTGACGCCGCACCAGCGGGCACAAGCGGCTGGCGCGGTGGGCGAGCCGCTCTTCGTAGCGTTGGAAGTAGCCCAGCGACAGTGTGGGCTCCGACCACTGGTAGAACCGCAACGTGGCGATTCCCTCGGCGGCCGATTCTAGCAAGGCTTCGTCGACGGCCATCTGCCAATAGCCGCTGGCGGCGCTATCGACCAGCAGGCGGCAGGCAAGCGTGGGATGTGGTGAGGCCATGGAGATTCGATGCGAGAGTAGCGCGACCAGTCAGCGGGGCGCCGTGCCGCGCTTCGAGACACGCCTACGATTTGGCAAGCGGCCAGGTGACGACAGGCTGACGCGCGGCACGCACTTCGTCGGGCCGGCTGATCTGCGTGGTGTGTGGCGCCTCGTGCAACAGTTCGGCCGGCTCCTCGCTGATGCGGAACAGCGTTTGCGCAAAGGCGTCGAGCGTTTCCTTGGTCTCGGTCTCCGTCGGCTCGATCATCATCGCCTCGCGCACGATCGGCGGAAAGTACACCGTGGGGGCGTGGAACCCGTAGTCGAGCAGCCGCTTGGCAACGTCCATGGCCGACACGTTGCGCTCGCTTTTCAGCCGGGCGCCGCTGGCCACGAACTCGTGCATGCAGCGGTCCCCCTGCGGCACCGGAAAAATGTGCTTCACTTTCGAGAGCAGGTAGTTGGCGTTCAACACGGCGTTTTCCGAAACCCGCCTCAGCCCCTCGCTGCCGTGCGTGCGCAGGTAACAATAGGCTCGCACCAGCACGCCCACGTTGCCGAAGAAGCTGCGGACCCGGCCGATCGAGCGCGGACGGTCGAAGTCGAGCCGATAGCTCTCGCCCGTGCGGACGACGACCGGCACGGGCAGGTAGTGCCCTAGCCCTTCGGTCACGGCGATTGGCCCGGCGCCGGGGCCACCGCCGCCGTGTGGACCGCTAAAGGTTTTGTGCGGGTTGAAGTGCATCATGTCGGCGCCAAAGTCGCCGGGGCGCGTGATACCCATGATGGCGTTCATGTTCGCGCCGTCCAGGTAGATCAGCCCGCCCACGTCGTGAACGCGGCGGGCGATCTCGGCGATCTGGCGGTCGAACATGCCCAGCGTGTTGGGGTTGGTGATCATGAACACGGCGGTCGACTCGTCGAGCTTGCTGGCCAGGTCTTCCATGTCGACGTAGCCGGCGGGCGTGCTCTTGACCGTCGAAATGTCGAAGCCGGCCATTGCGGCGCTGGCGGGATTCGTGCCGTGAGCGCTGTCGGGCGTCAGCACCTTGCCGCGCCGTTGCCCCAGCGCGCGGAAATGGGCCGCCGCCACCAGCAGCGCCGTTAGTTCGCCATGCGCCCCGGCGGCCGGCTGCAGCGACACGGCCGGCAGACCCGAGATTTCGGCCAGCATCGCTTGCAGCTCGTATAGCAGTTCAAGCATGCCTTGCAGCGTCGACTCGGGCTGATAGGGATGCAGGTCGAGCAGGCCCGGCAGACTGGCCAGGCGCTCGTTGCGCTTGGGGTTGTACTTCATCGTGCACGACCCCAGCGGGTAGAAGTGCGTGTCGACCGACATGTTCTGCGTCGACAAGTTCGTGAAGTGCCGCACCAGTTCGGGTTCGGTGAGCTCGGGCAGCGCCGGGCGCGTGGTCGCCAGTGCGCGGCTCGGCAGCAGCTCGTCGAGCGGCACGTGCGGCACGTCGCTGGCCGGCAGCTGCACGCCGCGGCGACCGGGCCGGGAAAGTTCGAACAAAAGTTGCGTCGCTCGGTTGTTGCGCATGTAAGCGTTGCCTACTGGTCGAGACATGCCGCCAGGGCGTCGATCTGGGCGCGCGTGCGCCGCTCGGTGACCGACACCAGGAAGCAGTCCTGTAGTTCCGGATACCAGGTGCCCAAATCGATTCCCGCCAAGAAGCCCGCCGCGCACGCCCGCTCGAGCAACCGGCCCACGTGCCCCGAGCGTGCCCGCAGCACGAACTCCTTGAACGTGGGCCGCGCGAACGCCAGGTCGTAGCGGTCGGAGACGGTCAGGCGCCCGCGGGCATAGTGCGCTTTGCGCACGCACAGCTCGGCCGTCTCGCGCAGTCCCTCGGGGCCGAGCGCCGCCAGATACACCGTGGCTCGCAGGGCGAACAGGCCTTGGTTCGTGCAGATGTTGCTCGTGGCTTTTTCGCGGCGAATATGTTGCTCGCGGGTTTGCAGCGTGAGTACGAAGCAGCGCTTGCCGCGGCGGTCGACAGTTTCGCCGGCAATGCGGCCGGGCATGCGGCGGACGAACTTTTCGCGGCAGGCCATGATGCCCAGATACGGACCGCCGTAGGACATCGGGCTGCCCAGGCTTTGGCCTTCGGCCACGACGATGTCGGCGCCGTAATCGCCGGGGCGCTCGAGCAAGCCCAGGCTGATCGGATCGACCGACACCACCAGCAGTGCGCCGACGGCGTGGGTCGCCTCGGCCAGCGGACGCATGTCTTCCAGGCAGCCAAAGAAATTCGGATGTTGCAGCAGCACGCAGGCGGTGTCGGGCGTGAGCGCCGCGGCCAGATCCGCCGCGGAGACCGTGCCTTCGGGCGTGCCGACCGTTACCAGCTGGATGCCCAGGTTTTGCAGATACGTGGCCAGGATCTGCCGATACTCGGGATGCACGCTGGCCGCCGTGACCACGCGCCCATGGCGGCCGCTGGCGCTAATGGACATCAGCACGGCCTCGGTCGCGGCGCTGCCGCCGTCGTACAGGCTGGCGTTCGAGACGTCCATGCCCGTCAGCCGCGTGATCAGCGTCTGGTACTCGAAAAAAACCTGGAGATTGCCCTGGCTGGCCTCGGGCTGATAGGGAGTGTACGACGTGTAGAACTCGCCGCGCGACGCCACGCTGTCGACGATCGCGGGGATGAAGTGATCGTAGCTGCCGCCTCCCAGGAAACAGACCTTTTCGCCGGCCGGCTGGTTCTTGCCCGCCAGTTGGCTCAGGTGGTCGGTCAGTTCCAGTTCGCCCAGCGCCGGCGGCAGGGCTAGCGGGCGGCCCAAGCGCAACTCGGGCGGAACCGACGCAAACAGCTCGTCAATCGAACCGACGCCAATCGATTCCAGCATCGCTCGCTGGTCATCGGGCGTGTTGGCAATGTACGGCATGAGAAGTCCATCTTTCAGCAAAAACTGCAGTGCACGTCGTCAATCGGACTGACCGCGGCGCGGCTATCCACGTGGCACCGGCGCGATCCTTGAAGCCACTTAGTGGCCTTCCTCGGCACACTGCTTCTGATAGTCGGCATACGAGAGCAGCTTGCCGGGGTCGGCGGGAGCCGCCAGGCGAACCTTGACGATCCAGCCCGCGCCGTAGGGGTCGTCGTGCAACAAGTCGAGCCGATTCGACAGCCCGTGATTCACTTCGACGACTTCGCCGCTCACCGGGCTGTAGAGGTCGCTGACCGCCTTGACCGATTCGATTTCGCCGAACGATTCGCCGGCCTGCACCTGGCGGCCGACCTCGGGCAGTTCGATGTACACCAGGTCGGTCAGGGCCTCGACGGCAAAGTGCGAGATGCCCACCGTGGCGATTTGCTGCCCCTGGCCGTCGCGGTCGACGTGAAGCCATTCGTGCGTCTTGGCGTACTGAAGATCTTGAGGTTGCACAGCAAGCGTTCCTTATGACGGACGGCGATAAAACGGCAGCTCGACGCACAGCGCCGGCTCTCGGCTGCCACGAATGTCGACGGTGAACGACTCTCCGGGCCGGGCCAGGTCGGCCCGCACGTAGCCCATGGCGATAGGGCGGTTGAGCGTGGGCGAAAAGGTGCCGCTGGTCACGTGGCCCACCACGGTCTCGCCTTGAAGCACCCGGTAGCCCTCGCGCGGCACGCGTTTGCCGGCGAGCGTCCAGCCCACGCGTCGCGGGGCCGTGGTGTCGTCGTGCAGGGCGGCCAGCGCGTCGCACCCGGGAAAACTCCGGCCGTCGAGATTCACGGCGTAGCCCAGTCCAGCTTGAAATGGTTGGATCTGTTCGCTCAGCTCGTGGCCATAGAGCGGCATGCCTGCTTCCAGGCGGAGCGTGTCGCGAGCGCCCAGCCCGGCTGGCATGCCGCCGACGGCTTCGGCCGCCGCGACCAGCTTTTGCCACAAGGGCAGGGCCTCTTCCGACGGCACCACCAGCTCGCAACCATCTTCGCCCGTGTAGCCCGTGCGGCTGACGATGCCCGGCGCGCCGTCGATTCGCGCCTCGGCGCCGTGGTAGTAGCGCAAACTGCCCGGATCGATGCTGACTAGCGGGCGGACGATATCCAGGGCTCGTGGGCCCTGCACGGCGATCATGGCCGTGTGCGGGGTGACGTCGGCGTAGCCGCCTTCGCCCAGATGCGCGCGCAGCCAGTCGAGTATTTTCGCGCGATTGCTGGCGTTGACCACCAGCTGAAAGTAGCTGCCCGAATTGCTCTCGGGAACGCGGTAGACCAGCACGTCGTCGAGGATCGTCCCGGCGTCGTTGGTGACCAGGGCGTAGCGGATCTGGCCGGGCTTCATGCCGGCCACCTTGCGGGTCACGATCGCCTCGAGGTGCCGCTCGCACTCGGCGCCGGCAAACACGATGCGGCCCATGTGCGAAACGTCGAACAGCCCCACGGCGCCGCGGGTCGCATTATGTTCCGCGACGATCGAAGAATACTGCACCGGCATCGACCAGCCGGCGAAATCGACCATGCGACCACCATGTGCGGCGTGCCAATCGTGAAGCGGCGTCTGTGCCAGCATGCGGTCGGTCCGGAGTGCGACCCCGGAGGTCAAAGTAAGGCGCTCGCCCCTTAAGGATCGCGCGGGATCCGGTCGGCGTTCGAGCGTCCGTAAGATGCCAAGGAAGCAAACGAGCCGCGCGGGCGAGTGGCGGCCACTAGCATGGCAGCGCCATCGATCGCGTCTCGCACTGGTATTGTAACGCTCCTCGGCTGGCGTGCTAGGGTGCCGCTTTGACGAGCGCCCGCGACCGCGGCTATTTGCGGCGGCGCGCCTTGCCGTCGTTCGGCTTCTTGTCGGCCGACTTGGATTTGCCCTTCCGCCTGGCTTTGACCTTCTGCTGCGCCAGGCGATCCTTTTTCGACGGACGCCGGGGCGGCGCCGCCGCCTTGCCGCGGCCCACGATGCGCAAGTCGAGTTCCCGGCGGTCGACGTCCACTCGGGCCACGGCCACGAAGACCACGTCGCCGAGCCGATACTGGTTGCCCGAGCGATGCCCGCTGAGCGTATGCGAACCGCGGTCGAAGCGGTAGAAGTCGTCGGATAGCGAGGTGACGTGGACCAGACCTTCGGCTGGGAGTTCGAGCCCCTGCACGAACAGGCCGAATTCCTCGACCCCGGTGACGACCGCCTCCATGGTCATGCCGATGCGGCTGCTGAGGTAGTCGAGCAGCTTGACCTTGGTGAGCTCGCGCTCGGCGGCTTCGGCGCGGCGCTCGCGGTCGGAACAGTGTTCGCCCAGCACGGCCAGCTCGCCGAAGTCGTTGCGAGGCTTCTTGCCGGTCATCAGCGCTTCGAGCAGCCGGTGCACCGTCAGGTCGGGGTAGCGGCGAATCGGCGAGGTGAAGTGGCAATAACAGTCGCTGGCCAGCGCGTAGTGGCCTTGTTCCTCGGGACTGTAAACCGCTCGCTGCAAGCTGCGCAGCAGCGAAAAGTTGACGGCCCGCTCCTCGGGGCGGCCGGCCACTTCGGCCAGCAGCTTTTGCAACTCGAAGCGACTTTCCAGGCTCTCGACGGCAAAACCCAGGCCCGAGACAAATTCGGTGAGCGCTTTGAGTTTGCGCGGATCGGGCGCCATGTGCACGCGGCGCAGAAAGTGGAGTTCGGCCTTGGCCAGCAGCTCGGCCACGGCCTCGTTAGCCGAGAGCATGAAGTCTTCGATGATCCGGTGGCTCTCGGTGTTTTCCACCAGGTGGGCGCCGGCCACGCGGCCGTCGGCATCGAGGTCGACTTTCACCTCGGGCATGGTCAGCTCGAGCGCGCCGCGACCAAACCGTCGCGCTCGCAAAATCGCCGCCAGCTCGCGCATCTGGCCTAGCAGCGTGTGGACCTGCGGTTCGAGTTTCGCGCGCCAAGCTTCCGGGTCGGCCAGGTACTCGTCGACCTCCTCGTAGGTAAAGCGGCGCCGGCTCTTGATGGCCGCCGACATCGGCTCGCTGGCCAGCGGTATGCCCTCGGGCGAAAAATCGATGAACACTGTCTTGGTATAGCGCACCCGGTCGGGCTGCAGGCTGGCCAGACCATTGGAAATGATCTCGGGTAGCATCGGAATGACCCGGTCGGGCAGGTAGGTGCTGGTGGCCCGGCTGTACGCCTCGCGGTCGAGCGCCGACTTGGGCCGCACGAAGGGCGAGACGTCGGCGATGTGTACGCCCAGCCGCCAGTGACCTTTCTCGTCGCGCTCCAGCGAGATGGCGTCGTCGAAGTCGCGAGCATCGACCGGATCGATCGTGATCGTGACCAGCCCCGTCAGGTCGGTGCGGCCGGGTGGAATGCTTTCGTCGAACAGTTCGGCCTGGCGATGCGATTCGGCGATCGCGTCGTCGTCGAAGTGTTCGGGCAGGTTGAATTCGCGGATGATCGACAGCGTGTCGACACCCGGCTGGCCGCGCGGTCCGAGCACTTCGGTGATCACGCCTTCGCCGTCGTGGGCATGCGTGGGAAAGCGGACCATCTCGAACACGACCTTATCGCCGATCCGGGCATTCTTGGCGCCGGGGTCGCCAACCAGAATCGGCGCCGAGAAGGGCATGCCGTCGACGTTGACGTAGCCGCTGCCGTCCTGTTCGAAGTACGCGCCGACGAACTGGTGGGTCTGCCGCTCGATGATATCGACGATTGTGCCGCGCGGTCCCAGCTCGCTCCGCCGGCCCCGCTCCAGTTGCACCAGGACCACGTCGCCGGTCGAGGCGTCGCGGGTCAATTCCGGCGCGATGAAGATGTCCGGCGGCGGCTCGGACGGTCGCGTGTCTTCTTCTCTGCCCTCTGCCCTCTGCCCTCCGCCCTCTGCCTTCTGCCCTCTGCCTTCCACC
>CAZPED010000167.1:0-7064 GCA_964585335.1 uncultured Planctomycetaceae bacterium
GGGACCGGAGGAGGAAGCCTGGCCCTTAGCCTGGTGTTCGACCCTGCGCGGTGGAACTTGCCCACTCAGCCGGTGCCCGAGCGTTCGCTGGCCGTCGGCGTGGCGATTGTCGATACGTTGCGGCCGCTGGTCGCCGAGCCCTCGCTGGGCCTGCACTGGCCGAACGATGTTTTCGTCGCCGGTAAGAAAATCGCCGGCATCTTGATCGACGTCGTGCCTGGCGGACGGCACGTGGTCGGCATCGGCCTGAACGTGAACAACCCCTTGGCCGGGGCGCCCGATGAAGTGCGCGCCCGAGCAACCAGTCTGTGCGAGCTAGCTGGTCATAACTTCGACCGCACGCAGGTGCTGCTCAGCCTGGTCGAAAACATCGAGCGGTGCTTGCGGCAATCTGGCAGCGAGCCCGAATTGCTGGGCGAGCGGTTCAACGCGCTGTGCTTGCAGCGCGGCCAGGAGCTGACGATTGAAGTGGGCGGGGAGCGTACCAGCGGATTGTGCGGGGGCATTGCCCCCGACGGCGCCCTATTGCTCGAAACGGACACCGGCTGGCAACGATTCTATTCGGGCGTGCTGATTCATCGCGCGTGAGCCGCCCGCTACTTGCGGCGCTCGTCGGCCGCGACGCAGATCTCTTGGCGATTGTGCGCCAGTTGCCGGGCGCGCACGCGGCGGTATCCCCAACTCTTGATCCGCTGCAAATATCCTGGCACCTCGGCGGCCAGATCCCAGTCGAGCAGCTTGAGAGTGACGAGCAGGCCGCGAATCTTTACTTCGGGATGCGTGACGATCGCCTCGACCGTGTCGAGCGTGTACTGGGGCGCAACGTTCATGTCGGCCGTCAACCAATCGATGCCACGAAACTCGCGGCGGCGCACGTCAGCTCCCCGCTTGCGGAGATGCGTGAAATGCGGGTCGGCCAGTACCACCGGGTCGACCTGGGCGGGATCGATGCCCTTGACGAGCAAACCGTGCGATAGCAGCGCCTGGCTCGCGCCGCCCGGTGCGCAGCCGATTTCGGCAACGTGCTGGCCTGCTTGCAGCGGCAGCCCGCTCCAGGCCAGCGCTTCTTCCATCTTCAAGTACGCCCGCGAAACAGCCTGGCCAGGCAGTTCGATCGGCCGCAAGCCGCCCGGAAAACAATTCTCGCCGCGGGCACGATGCAGCCCCAGCCACCATTGATCGGGCTCAATCAGAATGCAATCGAGCACGCGTTGTCCCGCCTGCGCCGGGCCACCGGCGGGCGCATCGCCAGGCCAGGCGGCGCGAATGGCGGCCTCGGCCTCAATCGCAGCCGGTGTGATACGCGGTTCAAAACCACGGAAACCTGGCCGGGCGGTGTCGCGCTGCCACACGTGCAGCACGTCGAACGACTTGCCCCGGGCGGCGGCCACCACGGCGCTGGCGCGCTCGACAATCGTTGCGCCAGGCGCCTTGCCAAGCGCGAATCCCCAGGTGCGGGCAAAGACGCAGTGAGGATCGTAATCTTCGGCCAGCTGATGCCCGGGCGGCAGCTTGAAGGTGAGAAAACCGGGGCGCGAAAAGGCAAAATGCAGGGCGGGCCAGCGCGCCGCAATTTCGGCTTTGAGCGCGCGCTCGGCGCCCACCTGACAAGTGGCGAACAGAAACTCGGCGTCAAACGTTTCGGTCTGGGTGGGCACTATTTGCCCCCAACCAGCTGCACTTGTGCCGGCGAGCCGGGTACGTCCACCAGCTCCAGCCGCACCTCGTCGTTCAGTTGCGCGCCGAGTTGCAGCGTCAGGTTATGCAGGCCGGCTGGCAGGTCGACCTCCAGCTTTCCCGCCGGTCCGAGCTGCGTACCGTCGAGCCAAAGCTTTTGCACGGGTCCGGCCAGCACGATGGCAGCCTTGCCGCCGGTGGCGACGTCGACCTGGCAGCGCAAGACCCGCGGCGACGCCGCGTCGTCGGCCGTGATCGCAGGCACGTCGCCGACCGGCAGACTGCCCGAAACACGACTGTAAACGCTTTTCCAATCGCTGGCGTCGTCGTCCGTCTCCGGACTGGCGGCAGAAGCGAGCTTGTTCGAAGCCGGTTGCCAGGCGAGCCAGCGCCGCGCGACCCGCGACTTCGACACCGAGTAGGGACCGACTTTGCCTAGCTCGGACAAAAATCGCACCAGGTCGACCAATTCGGCCCGCGTGAGATTGTCGGCCAGGCCGACCGGCATCAGCGAGCCGCCTTCCTTTTTGTCCTCGATATCGGCCAGCGGCAGGGCCACGTCGCGATCTTCGACGTCGCGGAGCACCAGCTCCTGCTCGGTTTCACGAACCTTGACGCCGCTGGTAATGCGGCCGTCGACAACAACCGTCACACCGTGATAATTTTCCTTGACCTTGGCGTTGGGTTGCAGGATTGACTCCACCAGGTAGTCGACCTGCGCACTCGCACCAATGCTGACCAGGTCGGGCCCCACGCGGCCGCCGGCGCCGGCAATCGAGTGGCACTTCAGGCAGGACTGTTCCGCGCGACGGAAAATCGCTTCGCCGCGTTGTGGGTCGCCATGAGCCACCACGTCGGCGACGAGTTGCCCGAGTTGTTCGGCCGTCAGCTTTTGCACGCCCGCCTGAATGCCGCCGGCGACGTTCAGCGCCGCAACCAGCGCCGCCTCTTCTCGGGCAGCCGAACGTACGGCGCGGACCGCTAGCTTGGCGGCGTCGGCCGGCAGTTTCCGATTCGCCAGGGCATCGACCAGCGCCGCCGAGCCCCCTTGCCGGTCGAGCAAGGCCAGCAGCATGGAGGCTGGGTCGTGCTGCGACGATGCATCTGCCAGCACTCCCACGGCCTCGGCGGCGGCGGACTTCACGTCGACGGACGCCAGCGCGGCAATGGCTGTCGTGCGTAGCGCAAACGGTTGTCCGGTCTTGGCCAGCTCGGCCAATTGCCCGGCGTGCTCGGGCCCCAAGGCCGCCAGGGCGTCAAGCGCGGCCCGCCGTAGCGGCGTTGACGATTGAGGGTTGGCCCCCAGTTCGAACAGTCGCGCCGCAACGGCAGCCAGTCGCCACTGGCCGGCCGCCTGCATGGCCGCGATCCGCAGCGCCTCGTCCGACTGCTCGATCAGCGGCGCCAGTGCATTCAGGTCGCCCTCGGGCTTGACCTTGCGCATTTCGGTCGCATGGCTCAGCGCCTGCAACAGCGCCGTGCGCTCCGCAATCGGCTTGCCGCCGTCCAAGGCCATGTCAAAGATGACTCGCAGTTCACTGGGGCCGCCCAGGGCAGCGACCAGCAGCAGAATGCCCTGGCTTCGATCGGCCGGCAACTTGCCCGACTTGAGCAAGGTCATCAGCGGGCCAACCACGCCCGGCGAGCCTGCCGCTTGCAGCACGTAGGTCAAATGTTGCACGTTGCCGTCAAACGTGATTTGCCCTTTCTCGAGTGCCGGCAGCCAGTAAGGCTGCAAGTCGCGCGCGGTCAACCACAACGCATGGTCGAGAAACGGGTCGACCGGGCGATCCAATGCTCGCATGGCCACTTCGGCGGCGTGCGCGGTACGCAGTTCGGCCAGCGCTCGCACGGCTTCGAGCCGAACTTGCGGATGCTCGTCGTCGACCTGAACGGCCAATAGCGTGGCGGCTTGCGGTATCCGGCGGTGCCAGGCCGCCAACACCCGGGTGGCGGCGGCACGCACGTGATGATCGGGCGATCGCAACAGCGTGGCCAGCAATTTCGGCTCAACGACATCGAGCGACTGGTAGGCCCACAGCGCTTCGAGCCGCAAATGCTCGAATTGCGGATCCGCCGAGTCGAGCGATCTTGTCCAGCGTGCCAGCGGATCGACGGCTTCGCCGCCCCGGCTCTTGAGCTCCAACTTGGCGTGCACGCGAGAGAACTCGTCGGGAGCGCGCAGATCGTCGAGCAACTGGTCGATCGTTGCTCCGACGATCTTCGGCCGGTCGACCAGCGAACGTCCCTTAAAGGTTACGCGCCAGATGCGGCCGTGCGTGTGGTCGCGCCGCTCGTCGCGAAAATCGACTTCGCCGTGCTGAATGATCGGGTTGTACCAGTCGGCAATGTACAGCGCGCCGTCGGGGCCCAGCTTGACATCGACGGGCCGGAATGCCGCGTGCTTGGTCTTAATGATCTCGGACTGCTCGCGCGAGACGTAGCCCGCGCCGCTGTCGCTGAGCACGAAGCGGCACACCCGATGGGCGCGAAAATCGTTGGTGACCAGGCTCCCCTGCCAATCGTCGGGAAAATGGCTGCCGCTGATCACTTCCAAGCCGCAATGCTTAGGGCTGCCGGGGTTCAGTCCCTTGAGGATTTTGGTGGCGCCGGCATAGGTGAACATCGTGGCGCCGGGGAAGACGTAGTTGATACCCTCGCCCCCCGCGCCGTCGGTGGCGAACGATTGACCCCAGCGATCGAAAACATGTCCCCAGGGATTGCAGAGGCCGCGGGCGAACACTTCGAGCTGCATGGTCTCTGGGCGGAACTGCCAAATGCCGCCGCTGTTGAGCCGGCGCACGCCGTGAGGCGTCTCGATGTGGCTGTGAATGTAGATCGACTGGTTGAAGTACATCATGCCGTCAGGTCCCCAGCGGAACGTGTGGATGATGTGGTGCGTATCCTCGGTGCCGAAGCCCGAGAGCATCACGCGTCGTGAATCGGCATGACCGTCGCCATCGGTATCTTTAAGGAACAACAGCTCGGTACTGTTGGCCACGTAGGCGCCGCCATCGCCCGGCACCACGCCGGTGGGAATCAGCAGACCGCGGGCAAAGATTGTGGTCTTTTCAGCTCGGCCGTCGGCGTCGGCGTCTTCGAGCACCAAGATTTTGTCGTCGGCCGGCTGGCCTGGTTTGACGTGCGGATAGACTTCGCTGCTGGCAACCCACAGCCGGCCCTGGGCGTCGAAATTAATGTGAATCGGTTTGGCCAACAGCGGGTCGGCGGCATACAGATTCACTTCCAAGCCGTCGCCTAACTGGAACGACTGTCGCTCGAGCTCCGGGTCGGGGTCGGGGATGACCTTCAGTTCGCGCTGCGCATAAGCGCCTGGCGCAAGGGCGCCAACTAGCAGCGCGAGCGCAACGGCGCGCACGGTCCAGTTCCGAAAACCGCCCAATCGTACTGTGTCTGCTCGCATTACTTCGCTTCCACCTTGACCAGTTGATAGTGGCGCTCGCGAGGAACGCTGAGCGATTTGATCTTCGTTTCGGCCGCGGCCACCAGCGGATCGAACTGCGGAATCTCGACGGCATTGTTACCTTGCTCGTGCTTGCGGAAGCCGAACAAGTAGGTTTCGTTCTGCGGCCGCCAGCGATGGAAATAGAGCTGGTTCTTCTCGACAATCAGTCGTCGTAGTTCCTCGGCCTGTTCAACCTCGGGGCCAGCATGCAGCGTGACGCCGGCGGCCCAGCCTTGCGCCGTGGCCGTGGTCACCGCGTGGCCGTCAACCTCGAGCGCGTAGTTGCCTGCCGGCAGGTTGAACACTCGCACGACGCGGGGCGAAAGCGGGTCGCTCACGCTGGCCGGCACTCCCGGGGGCGCTGGCGCCAGCGGCAACAGGTCATCCTGAGCCCGAAAACCGAGTCCCTGGGGCGTGAAACGAGCCTGACGTATCGTCGTTCCCCGGGCCGAAACGTTCTGGCTGCGAGCATCCACGTCGATGTGCCAGCGCCGCGGCTCGAGACCCAAGCCCTGCTCGATTGCCGGCGCGGTACGCCAGTAGCCATATGCCGTTAAGTGGATTCCGTTGTCGGTAAGCGGTAGTGGGCTGCTGGGCAACAGTTTCTTGCCGAGCAGGTCGAACAAGTTGACCGCCAGCGCGCCCCGTTTGGCGGCCACGCCCAAAAGCGCGTCGCTATAGAGCTTTAGATCGCGATTGTGCTCGGTGGGGTCGGGCAGGGGGGCGGGAAGCTTTTCCTGCGGCGGCGGAGTCAAGAACACGATCCGCGCTCCCGTTTCGTCGAGCGTGGCCAGCAGCACATCGAGGCCGGCCAGAAAACCAGCGAGCCCGGCCTTACCGCCGAATGATTCGTTGGCGCCATAGTTCAGCAAAATCACGGTGGGCTTGAGGGCCGCCACGTGCTCCTTCAAGTGGTTGAAACCGTCGGCCGCGGTGCCAAAGCCGGCGCGGGCCTCGCCAAATACGGTGTCGCCGCTCCAACCCAAATTGCGAAATTGAATGTCGCGGCCGGCGAATCTGCCGGTCAAGGCGGTTTCGAGATAACCGTGCGCTTGCGAGCGCTCGACGAAGGTGCTGCCCAGGAGGACGACTCGGTCGCCGTCGACCAGCGACAGCGGCTGGCCCGGCTCGGCGGCGCATAGCCAACTGGAAGCGACCAGCACGACGGCCAGGGACGCGATGCCAGTGGGGCATCGCCAAAGTAACTGGGACACGAACGGCTCCTTGAGGAATCGCGGCGGGGGGCCGAGGCGGGACCGCCGCCCAAAGACGGCGGCAGCGCGGCCGAGTGCATTGCTACGAGTCTAATCCGAAGGGGAGCGGCGTTCCAGCCGCCGCCCGGGCGCGGACCGAGCCCCCAGCAGCGCTAAATGGGCAAAAAATCAGCCATGCCCCGGGGGGCGATTTAGCCGTCGTCGAAGTCGGCGTCGTCCATCTCGTCGTCGGAGTCCTCGATGTCGTCGGGGCCGTCGGCGTTGAGATCGTCGTCGTCGAAATCCTCTTCGAAGTCGTCGTCGAACTCGTCGTCGAAGTCGTCCTCCTCGAAGTCGTCGACCTGCTCGATCGGCTGCACTGGCTGCACGATCTCTTCGACGTCCAGATCATCGTCGTCCCGCTCTTCCTGCTCCTCTTGCTCATCATCGTCCTCGGCGCGCAACAAGTCGGGGCCCGTCAGAGGTGCACAGGGAGTCGCGAAGGGAGCGGTGAGTTGCGGGAGAGCGCTTTCTTCGAGTGAGCAAGTCATGCAGCCGATTCCTGGGGAAGTTCGAAACCGCCGGCAGCCGACGGTCGGCCCGCGACGGGACGGTCAAATATAGCCAGATCGCGTGGCAATGCCAGCCGTACTCGCCGCGGCGCGCGAGCGGGCTCTCGCCCCCAGCGTGGCGGAAGCAGCTATTCGGACGTCGCGGCCCGTTTTGCC
>CAZPED010000168.1:0-7025 GCA_964585335.1 uncultured Planctomycetaceae bacterium
TTAAGCCCTTCCCGGCACTCGCCGGGCAATTGGCTGCTGGCGCTAGCACTGCGGGCACGTGGCGGCGGGGCTTGCGCGCAAAAAAAACGCGCCGCGGCTGGTTAACCGCGGCGCGCTCTAGCAATTGTTCGTGGCCGTGGGTCTGCTTAACCCTTGGCTTCGTCCAAGGCTTTTTGCAGCTTGGCCTTGGGCTGCACGCCGACGAAGCGTTCGACGACCTCGCCCCCCTTGAAGACCAGCAACGTGGGAATGTTCATCACGTTGTAGCTCTGAGCCGGGCCAGGATTGTCGTCAATGTTCACTTTGCCAATCTTGACCGAACCGCGGTACTCCGAGGCCAGCTCGTCGATCACTGGGCCGATCATGCGGCAGGGAGCACACCAGGGAGCCCAAAAGTCCACCAGGACCGGTTCGGACGATTGCAGAACTTCCTGTGCGAAGTTGGCTTCCGTAAATTCCGCGACGTTGCCCATGGCTGTGATCTCCTGCGGTGACCTGTTTGCCTGTCCCTATCAGACCCATCGGCCAAAAGGTCAGTCGGGGTAAAGCGTCTCACGTAATGCTTGAGAATTATAGGGGCGTGATAGCGAGTGTCAACGAATGCCCAGAAAGGCTGGGCGCAAGCTCTATAATCGACCGAAATGCACGAACCACGGCCGCACGTTACTGGTCTTTGAGCATGGTTTACGAAACTTTCGAGCACACAGCCGATTTGGGACTGCGCATTCGAGCCCCTGACCTGCCGACGCTGTTTGCCGAGGCCGCCGAGGCACTGTTTTCGATCATCGTGACCGATCTGGCGACCGTGCGGCCCCAGATCGAACAAGCGTTCGAAGTTGGCGGCGCGCCGTCGGACCTGCTGCTGTTCGATTGGCTGAGCGAACTGCTTTACGTTTACGAGACTCGGCGCCTGCTGTTCGGCAAATTTCAAGTGCGGCTTGGCCCAGATCGGTTGCAGGCCACGGCCTGGGGCGAGCCGGTCGATCGCCAGCGGCACGCTTTGGACCACGAGGTCAAGGCCATCACGTATCATGGCCTCATGCTGGAGCAGCAAGGCGACCAATGGCTGGCTGAAGTGATTGTGGACATCTAGAGCTATGGCCAAAGACACCTACCAAGGACCGCTAGAGCGCATCGACGGCAATCGCTGGCGCATTCCCAAATCGTATCGCGCGGGCATGCGCGTCGACGGCGTGGTGTTTGCCGACGACGAGCTGATCGCCACGATCCGCCACGACCAGGCGCTCGAGCAGGTGGCCAACGTCGCCTTCCTGCCCGGCATTCAGACGGCCAGCCTGGCCATGCCCGACATTCACTGGGGCTACGGCTTCTGCATTGGCGGCGTCTGCGCGACCGACCCGGCGCAGGGCGGCGTGATTTCGCCGGGAGGAGTTGGTTACGACATCAATTGTGGCGTGCGGCTCGTGCGGACCAATCTGTCGAAGCGCGACGTCATGCCACGCCAAGCGCCGCTCGTCAACGAGCTTTACGAACGGATTCCAACCGGCACTGGCCAAGGCGGACGATTTCGCTTTTCACCCAAGCAGCTCAAGCAACTGATGGCCGAGGGAGTCGGCTACCTCGAACAGCAAGGGCTGGCCGTCGCGGCCGACTTGGAACACACCGAAGCGCGTGGCCGACTGGCACAGGCGCAGCCAGAGAGCGTCAGCCCGCGGGCGCTGGAGCGCGGCTACGATCAATGTGGCACGCTCGGCTCGGGCAATCATTTTCTGGAAGTGCAGGTCGTCGACCAGGTGTTCGACGTCCAGGCCGCCGAGGTGATGGGCGTCGCACCGGGCATGATTTGCGTGATGATCCACTCTGGCTCGCGCGGCTTGGGCTACCAGGTGTGCGACGACGCGCTGCGGGCGCTGCGCGGTGCGCCAGCCAAGTACGGCATCGAGCTGCCCGATCGGCAGCTGGTTTGCGCGCCGGTCGAAAGCCCCGAGGGGCGCGAGTACATCGGCGCGATGTGCGCCGCGGCCAACTTTGCCTGGTGCAACCGGCAATTGCTGATGTGGCTGGCGCGCGAATGCTTTGAGACCATTCTTGGCCGATCGTGGCAGGACCTGGGCATGGACCTCGTGTACGACGTGGCGCACAACATCGCCAAGTTCGAACAGCACCAGGTCGGCAACGAACGCAAAGGAGTTTGGGTCCACCGCAAGGGCGCCACCAGGGCCTTTCCGGCCGGACACCCCGAAACGCCCGAGGCTTACCAGGCAATCGGCCAGCCGGTGATCATTCCGGGCGACATGGGCCGAGCCAGTTGGCTGCTGGTGGGTCAGCCGGGCAGCATGGAGCGCTCCTTCGGCACCTGTTGCCACGGCGCCGGCCGCGTGATGAGCCGCACGGCCGCCGTCAAACACGCCCAGGGGCGCCGCATCGATCAGGAATTGGCCCAGGCGGGCGTCGTGGCGCGGGCGCGCAGCTGGAAGGGCCTGGCCGAAGAGCAGCCGGCCGCCTACAAGAACGTCGACCTGGTGGTCGAGGTCGTCCACAATGCCGGCCTGGCCAAGAAAGTCGCGCGGCTGAAGCCCCTGGGCGTGATCAAAGGCTGACGGAGCAAGAGCCGGCGTCACGCGCGCCGCTTGTCCCCGCGCTGGGCCTTGCTTGACCGCCTGCCGCCCGTGCGCTAGGATCATTCGCATCGATTGGCACATCAGGGCATGGCGGCCTCCCCCCTTTCGCTCTTACGCATCGAGGCGGCCGGCCCCAGACTCCTTCTTCGCCGAGGGCTCCGAGATGATGACTCGCATGGCAGTGTTGGTGGCGCTGTGGACCTGCGGACTGTCCGGCGCCGCTTGGGCGCAAGAGAATTGGCCGCAGTTTCGCGGCGCCAATTCGCTGGGCGTGTCGAACAACGCGAACCTGCCCGATCATTGGTCGCCCGCGGAGAACGTGGCCTGGAAGGCCGACATCAAGGGGCGCGGCTGGTCGTCGCCCATCGTCTGGGGCGACCGCATTTACCTGACCACGTGTATCAACTTGGGCGAGCAAGAGGCTCCCAAGAAGGGCCTGTACTTCGGTGGCGAGCGCAAGGATCCGCCCAAGTCGGACCACCAGTGGAAAGTCATTTGCCTCGATTTGAAGTCGGGCAACGTCGTTTGGGAGCAACTGGCCCACCAGGGTGTGCCCGCCACGCCGATCCACATCAAGAACAGTTACGCCTCGGAAACGCCGGTGACCGACGGCGAGCGCATTTATGCCTATTTCGGCAACGTGGGTGTGTTCTGCTACGACCTCGACGGCAAACCGCTTTGGAAAAAAGAGCTCGAGCCGCACAAGATGCGCTACGGCTGGGGCACCGCCGCCTCGCCCGTGGTGTATGGCGAACGCCTCTATATCGTCAACGACAACGACGACGACTCGTACCTGCTGGGGCTGAACGCCCGCACCGGCGATGAATTGTTCCGGGTGCCCCGCGACGAGAAAAGTAACTGGTCGACTCCGTATATCTGGAAGCACAAGGACCGCACCGAACTGATCACGACCGGCACCAAGAAAAACCGCTCGTACGACTTGGAAGGCCGGCTGCTCTGGGAGTTCGGCGGCATGTCGAGCATCACTATTGCCACGCCGTTTGCCAAGGACGACCTGCTCTACATCAGCTCGGGCTACGTGCTCGATAAGCTCAAGCCGATCTATGCGATTCGCCCGGGGGCCAGCGGCGACATCAGCCTCGAAGCCGAAAAGACCAGTAACGACTACATCGTATGGGCCAACTTGACGGCCGGCCCCTACAATCCCACGTCGGTGCTCTACGGCGATCTGCTGTACGTGCTGTACGACCAGGGATTCTTCGCCTGCTACGATCCCAAGACCGGCGAGGAAGTCTACAAGAAGCAGCGCATTCCCGACGGCAAGGCATTTACCGCCTCGCCCTGGGCCTACGAGGACAAGATCTTTTGCCTGAACGAAGACGGCGTCACGTTCGTGATCGGCGCCGGCCGGGAGTTCAACATCTTGTACACCAACTCGCTGGCGGAAGACGACATGTGCATGGCTACTCCGACCACGGTTGGCGATCGGCTGCTGATTCGCACGTCGGCGCGTTTGTACTGCTTTCAAAAGGGCGCCAAGCCGGCCGGCTAAGCCAATCGGCTTTGCCGGCAAACTCGTTGGCCGTGAGTGGGTGAGGCGATTGCGCCCAGACGGTGCGTCAGGCGTGTTGCCGCACGCATTTGGCTGCCCGCCCCCTTCCGCATCGGGCGGCCGGTGGCTACGATCCTTGGGCATTACGGCAACGGCTTGCCGCCCTCCCCGCGCAACTGCCCCTCGGCAACCTTAATGGCCCACGGACTCAACCCAGCGCAATTTGAAGCGGTCAACACGCTATCTGGCCCCTTGCTGGTGCTGGCCGGCGCCGGCACCGGCAAGACGCGCGTCGTCACTTACCGCATCGCCAAGCTGATCGAGCGGGGCACGCGTGCCAGCCGCATCCTGGCCGTCACGTTCACCAACAAGGCCGCCAAGGAAATGCAAGAGCGGGCCGCGGTGCTCTTGGGCAAGCGGCTCAAGGAAAAGCCCGAGATCTCGACGTTTCATTCGCTGTGCGTGCGCATTCTGCGCCGCAATGCCAAACGGCTGGGCTACCCGGAGCAGTTCGCCATCTATGACCGGGGCGACCAGGAGAGCGCCGCGCGGGCAGCGCTGCGCGAGATCAAGGTGGCCGACGCGGTGCTCAAGCCGGGTGACCTGATCAACTTCATCAGCCGCTGGAAGATGCAGTCGATTCGCCCCGACCAGGCGGCCTCGCTGGCCAACAACGACAAGGAACACCTGGCTTCGATGGCCTACCGGCGCTATCAAAAGGCGCTTAAGCAGGCCGGCGCGGTCGACTTCGACGATCTGCTGCTCTGCACCGAGGAACTGTTCAGCGAATTTGCCGACGTCCGCCGCGCCGAGGCTGGCCGCTTCGACCACTTGCTGGTCGATGAGTACCAGGACACCAACGGCACACAGTATCGCATCGTGCGGGCGCTAGCCGATGGCCACCGCAATTTGTGCGTGGTGGGCGACGACGACCAGTCGATTTACGGCTGGCGCGGCGCCGAAGTGACACACATTCTACGGTTCAAGCGTGACTGGCCCGATGCCAAGGTCGTGCGGCTGGAAGAGAATTATCGCTCAACAGAAGCCATTCTAACCCTGGCCAATCGGCTGATTCGCCACAATCAAAAGCGGCACGACAAGACGTTGCGTCCCGCGCGCCTGGGGGGCGAAAAGCCCCGCGTGCTGCAAGCGGCCGACGAAGAGGCCGAGGCCCAGGAAGTGATCTCCGACATTCGCTCGCGGCTGTCCGACGGCATCGCCCAGCCGCGCGACTTTGCCATTCTGTTCCGCACCAACGAGCAGCCCCGAGCGTTCGAAGTCGAGCTGCGCAAGGCGAAGCTGCCTTATGTGCTGATCGGCGGCATGTCGTTTTACGATCGCCGCGAGGTGCGCGACATCCTGGCGTATCTCAAGCTGCTGGTGGCGCCGAACGACGAAGTGGCGCTGCGGCGCATCATCAACACGCCCGCGCGCGGAATCGGCACCAAGGCCGTCGAAGTGCTGCTGTCGTCGGCCGTCTCTCAGGGCAAACCACTGTGGGACGTGATGGCCAATCCCGCGGCGACCGAATTGCAGCCAGCCGCGCGACAGGCCGTGGGGGATTTCCATCAGCTCGTCGAGCAATTCCGTGTGCGAATCGAGCACGAATCGCTCGTGGAAGTCGTCTCGAACCTGATTGCCCGCATTGGCTACCAGGACGAGATTGCCCGCAACTATCAGGAAGCCCAGGAGCAGATGGCCCGCTGGGCGGCGGTCGAGGAAGTGGTTAACGCCCTGGGCACGTTCGAAAAGCGTTCGCGGCGGCCAACGCTGGCCGGCTTTCTGGAAGAAGTTGCCGTCGGCGATCGCGACAGCGACGACAAGGAGGACCAGCTCAACCGCAACGCAATCGCGCTGATGACGTTGCACAGCGCCAAGGGGCTCGAGTTTCCACAAGTCTACCTGGTGGGGCTCGAAGAAGGCTTGCTGCCGCACCGGCGGTCGATCGAGCTCGAAGGGGCCAGCATCGACGAAGAGCGGCGGCTCTGCTACGTGGGCATTACCCGCGCTCAAGAACGGTTGACAATGACCATGGCCCTGGGGCGCATGAAGTGGGGCAAACCGCGCCCTAGCGAGCCCAGCCGGTTCTTGTTCGAGATTACCGGCCAGGTGCCCAAGCGGCGCGAGGATGCCCAAGCGCCGGGCACCCCGCCGCGCAAAGGCCCCGCCAAAACCTCGGGCGGCAAGCGCCCCGCCGCGCGTCCCAAACGCCCGCCGGGGCGCTAGGCGTGCTACCTCGCCAGAGCGGTCTGCTAGCAGGCGGCAAGTAGCAAACTCATGTAGCCTCGGCTTCCCGGCTTGGGTAAACTTCCACGTTGATCCAAACCCTTGCGCTCGGCCACCTCCTTTCGTTTTCGCGAGGCGCCGAGCCGCAGGCGCCGGGGCACGAGCGCGCACGGAGGCTCGCGATGACGCAACCGTTCCGTTTTCTACACGCTGCCGACTTGCATCTGGAGCGCGCGCCCAGCGGACTGGCCGACGTGCCCGATCACCTGCGCTCGGCGCTGATCGATGCCCCCTACCGCGCTGCCGAACGGGTGTTCGACGCGGCCCTCAAGGAAAAGGTCGACTTCGTCCTGCTGGCCGGCGACGTCATCGATCCGCTAGCCACTGGACCGCGCGGGCTAGTCATTCTGACCGAGCAGCTTCAGCGCCTGGCTGACCAGCAAATCACGGTCTATTGGGCCGGCGGCCGTAGCGATCATTTTGAACGCTGGCTCGACGCCTGGCCGCTGACGAGCAACGTGGTGCGCTTTCCGCTGCATCGGGTGCAGCGGGCCATCCATCAGCGGGCGGGCGAGCCAATCGCACAAATCCTGGGCATGAGCGTCGAGCAGCGCCGCCGGGTGCGCACCGAAGAGGTTCACGCCGAACTCGACCCGCTGTCTGCCGGGGCCTTGGCCTACGGCACGGGCGAAGCCGACTCCCTG